>DATATO010000030.1:0-2624 GCA_036268755.1 Mycobacteriales bacterium
TGCCCAACTCGTCGCCCAGGACGTTGGTGGCTATGCCGATCGTGATCGCAGCGACGAAGGTGACCAACAGATTGTCGAACGCACCTAGCGCCGCGGCACCGAACGCGCTGATGTACAGGAGCAGCATCAGCCCGACCGATACACCCAGGGTGGGCGCGATCAGCATCCCGGAGATCGACACGAAACAGGACCCGATCGCCCACGCGTAGCGCCGGATCACCACCGGACTGGTGCCTTGGGAGGACAACAGGTCCGGATCGTCGACCAACGCCTGCATCGCCACCCCGACCCGGTGGTAGCGGAAGAACAGGTACAGCCCGACCGTTGCGGCCACCGCGAGGACGGCGACGATGACCTGGCTCATCAGCACCGTGACGCTACCGATGTGCACCGGATGTGTCGGCAGGTACTGCGGGAAGGTCAACTGCCCGCTGCCGTAGGCCCCGTTGAACAACGACACCAGCAAAACAAGCAGCCCGATCGAGGCGACAACGACCATCACCGCCGGCGCGGTGGACAGCACTGCGGCCAGGCGTTCCAGCAGCAACGAGCCGCCTACTCCGGCTATCAGCAGCGCCAGTAACGCTCCGACCGGCCAGGGCATCCCGGCCCGGATCCGGAAGGAGTAGAACAGGTACGCGGACGCTGCGGCTTGGGCGCCGATCGCGAAGTTGAAGATCCCGGAGGTCTTGAACGTCAGCACCAGACCCAGCGCCGCCAACGAGTAGATCGACCCGTCGGCGACCCCGGTCACCACGAACGGCCACTCGTGCTTGGTCTGCGCCAACGGCACGCCGATGGCCACCACCGCGACCGTGACCAACACCGGCAGGGCCCACGTCGGGCGAATTACTAAGTTCCTCATGGCGCGCACACCCCGCATGCGAGGCGACCGGCGGCTTCATGCTCCGCCCGGGCGGCAGTGGCCGCCGCCCGACCGGTGGCCAACCCACAGTCCAACCGGTGGTAGTACCTGCCACCACCTGCCAACATCTCGCCCGGCGCCGAACCGGTGTTCCCGGCCACCTCGACGGTGGCGGCGACCGGAGCAGCATCGGCCAGAAGCGCCCGGCGACGCCGGCCCACCGCGCGACGGCCGTCGAGCACCCAGTACAGCTGACCCGCACCAGCGATCAGCACGCCCAAGATCGCCACGTTCAACGACGTGGTCTGCTCATCCGAGCTAGCCTTCCCCGATGCCCGGTACCACCCGATGAACCACACAACCAACCCGGCGGCGATCGACACAGTGCAACAACCCAGGGCCGGTGCGCCCCACAAGGTTGCTTTCTCCCGACGGCCGCGACGAGCGGTCGCCGCTACCCCGGCCGTCGCGCTCATCGGTAGACCGCTGCTGCACGGCTTGTCGCGGCTGCCGGTTCAGGAGCACTCATCGGTGTGTGGTGATTCTCGACGCGCAGATCGGCAATCGTGAGCTCGACGGCCCCGTTTTCCCTTACCGCATGCTCGATCCGGTCGAGCTTGTTCTCGATGAGGTCGAGCTTGCGCCATTCGTCACGCAGATCCGCGGACAACCACAGCATCGCGCCCAGTCCCAGCAGGAATATCCCGCCCAGACCGTCGGAGGCCAGGTAGGGAATCTGGTTCGCGGTGAAGGCCGTCCCGCTGACCCCTACCCACCCGAGCACCAGCAGGATGACCCCGGCGATCACGGCCAGCCACGCCGCGCACCGGTCCCACTGCTCGCGTACCCAACTGAGGATGTCGGTCTTCACCATTCACTCCGATTCGAGCTGGATTCGAGTTGGAATTGGTACGAAGCCGGTAGTCAGCACGAGGGTTTGGTGCCCTGCGGGGCGTAGAACTTGTGGTTCTTCACGCCCCACAGGAAAATGCAGGTCGACGGAATGGCGGGCTGGTCCTTGCGGTAGGTCACCGGGGCCATGAAGCCCCCGAGGGTGTCCGACTTGACCTTCCACAGGTTGTCCCGCAACTCGGCAACGGTCGGATTGTCCGACAGGTGCGCTCCGGCGAGTCCGAGGATCAGACCGTCGGCCCAACCCAGGGAGTTGTTCCCACTGGCCTCCACGCCTGGGGAATACTTGGCCAGGGCGGCGAGGAATTCGGCCACGATCGGTAGCTCGGTCTCGCTCGGAGGCACGGTCGCACCCGGGATGTAGGTGCCCTGCAGGATGTCGGCCTTCGGATAGTCGGCGGTCGCAGACAGTGCCAACGCCACGTACTTCGGGCGGTAACCCTGGGTGGCGCAGTCCTGGACGAAGCGTTCCGTGCCCGCGGTCTCCATCAGCAGATAGAGCACCTCGACCTTGGCCGCCTGCATCCGCAGGCATTGGCTGGTGTAGCTCGGCGCCACCAGCGAAACCTGCTCGTTGGCCACGACATACTTGCCGACTGGGGACTTCATGATCGTGTCGTTTGCGTAGCTGCACAGCTTGGCGATCTCCAGGCAGTACACGACGCCGAGCCGACTGGCGCCCTCGGCGACGAAATGCTGCAGGCCGGCGATCATGCCGTTGGTGAACGGCGGGAGCGCGGGGAACAGGTTGGGGTCGTTGTACCAGCGGGGGTCGATGCCGTCGCCGCCGATGATGGGCCGGCCCTGGCTCTTGGCGTAGTCGGCGTACTGGTTCAACCCGAACAGG
>DATATO010000031.1:0-2129 GCA_036268755.1 Mycobacteriales bacterium
CCAGATAGGCCTGCATGATCCTGTGCAAAAGCGGATTTTCCTGCCACGCAGGATCACTGAAGCGCCTGTCGGCGCGTGCCGGAGCGCGGTGCGACTTGCCCGCGGCGATATTGCCGAGCTCGCGGGTCAGCGTGGCCACTCGGTCGGCCACCGCGCCGGGGTGCTGTGCGAGGTTGCCGGCGAAGCGGGCCCAGGTGGTGTTCGGCATCATCCGGCTGGCAAAGGGCTTAGTGGCGCTGGTGAGAAGCAGGTCGAGTGGCGCAGCCAGCTCCTCGACTTTGGCCGCGGGGGCCTTGGGAGTTGCCATGTTTATCGTGTGCTCTCGGTCGTCGGAATGGTGATGTCGCGTTTTTGGACCTTGCCGGTGGGGCCCTTGGGAAGTGCGTCGACCAGCCAGACGTGGCGCGGATACTTGTAGGCGGCCACCCGCTCCTTGACGTAGTCGCGCAGTTCGTCCGGGCGCACTAGCGCGCCTTCCTTCAGCGCTACGGCGGCCCCGACTTCTTCACCCAGCGAGTCGTGCGGGACGCCGATGACCGCGGCTTCGGCCACGTCAGGGTGCTCGTAGAGCACTTCCTCGATCTCGCGGGGGTAGATGTTGAAGCCGCCCCGGATGATCAGGTCCTTGGTCCGGTCGACAATGTAGAAGTAGCCGTCCTCGTCGATGCGTCCGACGTCGCCGGTCGCCAGCCAGCCGTCCGGCGTGATCGCGGCCTTGGTCGCGTCCGGTAAATTCCAGTATCCCTTCATCACGTTGTGTCCGCGGATCTGGATCTCGCCGGTGTTGCCCTGCGATACCTCACCGCCATTCAAGTCGACGACCCGCATCTGCACGCCTTCGATCGGAGTACCGATCGAGCCCACCTTGCGCTCCCGGTGCGGATGGTTGAACGCCGCCGCCGGTGAGCTCTCGGAGAGCCCGTAGCCCTCCAAAACAGCACAGTCGAAAGCTTTCTCGAAATCGGTGAGAACCTGCACGGGCATCGCCGCACCACCCGAGACACAAACCCGCAACGTGCGCGTCACCTCCGCCGCGGCCTCGTCGGCCACGCCCAGCAACGCCGAATACATCGTCGGCACACCCTGAAACACCGTGACGGCGTCCCGTTCGATCACCTCGATCGCCTTGCGCGGGTCGAATCGAGGGATCAGTGTCAACGTTGCACCCGACAGCACCGCCGCGTTGAGCCCACAGGTGAGCCCGAATACATGGAAGAGCGGCAGGCAGCCCATCACCACGTCGTCCGGCCCCGTCTCGACCAGGGTGCGAACACTGACGTCGGCGTTGCGACCCAGGTTGCCGTGAGTGAGCATGGCGCCCTTGGGTTTCCCCGTGGTCCCCGAGGTGTGCAGGATGACAGCGACGTCGTCGGCGCCGCGTTCGACCGGTGACTCTTGCGCGGGCAGGTCGGCGATCAGGTCCATCAAGCCGGCGTCGTCCACAATCCAGCACTGCGAACCCGTTTCGTCGGCGGCGGCGCTGGCCTCATCGGCGAAGCCGGGTGTCCCGAACAACGCACTGGCACCGCTGTTGGACAGGTAGTAGCTCACCTCCCGCGCCTTGAGCAGCGGATTCATCGGAACAGCGACGGCGCCGCGATACATGATCCCGTAGAACGCGATGGCGAACGCGGGCGTATTGGGAAGCATCACGCCGACCCGGTCCCCCGGTTCGATCCCGGCTTGCTCGAGCAGCGTCGCCACCCGGGCGGCCGCCGCGTCGAACTCGGCGAAGGTGAATTGCAGGTCATCGCAACGCAGCGCAATGCCATTGGGATTGCGTCCGGCGGTTGCAACAAGATTGGTGCTCAGGCTGGTCATGTTCTACCTCTGCCGATGTAATCGGTTGCCCGCTTATAGGGATTGTCCCGAGGTTTCCAATCCTGCTCTCGGCGAAGCCACGCGACAATGTCGGCGGGCACAACAACTTGGGCGCGTCGGTGTGACGGCGCACAGCTGATTACGGATCGCGGTCGTAGTTCGGCTGGCATACACGCTGGCCAGTCACGACCCGGCTGTTAATGGTGAGGGCGAAAGTGGGGAAGCCTTCAGGCGGACTCGCCGATGAAACGTCGGTGCAATTCTTCTGTGAGGACTTGGATTTGGCGGGTCAACTCGGTGTTGCTTTT
>DATATO010000032.1:0-4154 GCA_036268755.1 Mycobacteriales bacterium
ATACTTGAGGTCCTTCACCGCACACTCACCCTCGGTACAGGAGCCGAACTCCCCCACGTACAGCGGGGCGATGGCGGGCCGACCCGGTTCGAGGATCTTGCCCCACGTGTCGACCAGCTCTTGCCTGAACACGGAGTAACTATCCAGCTTGGCCGGATTGTGATTGAAAACGTAGTCGTGGGCCGTATAGATCACCCGGTGCGGAACGTTCAACTGAATCGGACTGTCGTAGGCCCCGGTTAAGTTCCGGCCGTAATTAAGCCCACCGACCATAATGAGCAGTTTGGGATTCATTGCGAGTACCGTGTTCCCGCCGAGCTCGGCGGCGCGCTTCCAGTCCACGGCCGGATCCCCGTCACCCCAGGAGGGCGGTTTGGCGGTCATGGCCGGGTCAGGACGAATCTCGTTGCGCAGGTCGGCCGCGACCACGGCGGGCTGATTGCGGTAGCGCGCGGCCATGGTCTTCCAGTCGGCCACCCACGCCGACTCGGGGTACTCCCGGGAGTACCAAAGGCCGTCTCCGTGGTCGAAGTCGCAGCACCAGTCGGCCCGGCTGCGATGATTGTCCAGGACCACCATGAGACCCAGCCGGGCCGCGGCGGCGATGACCCGGTCGTATATGTCCAGGGCTCGATGGCCTTTGAGCTCGGGGTTGGCGGAAAGATATTCGGGCTTGACGACCGGGTTTTTCTCCACCATCTCGTTGGACCACGGCAGCCGGATCGAATTGAAACCATGACCGGCGATCCATGTGACGATAGAGCCCAAAGATGCCTTGTCCAATCCACCCACCGCGTACTCGGGCGACTCCGCGCCATACCAATTCACGCTGGCGAGCTTGACGCGTTTCCCGTGAGCGTCCACAATCCATCGGTCCTGCGTGGACAACGGAAACACTGAAGGAGGGCGCGGCAGTGGATTGGTGGTCGGAATCGACTTACGCTGAGTGTCGGCGGCCCGCTGCGCCGCCCCGGCAACAGCGGAAACCGTGACCGTACAGGTCACGGCAGCGACCATCCCGAGGATGACGAGCAGCCTGGCAAATTTGGGCATGAGACCTCAAGCGATCGCGCCAGCGGGCAAGCCGGCATAGTTAAGGGCGTGTATATCAAAACTCAGCGTCCACAGGACGGATTTCGCCTGCGTGACATAAACATGCGCCGAGGAATCGGTTTTTAATACCCGAACGTCCAGTTGACCTGCCCCACGAGTGGATGGCCGTTTCGGAGACATTCAATGTTCTCCACCGTGCGCTCTATGAGCTTGTCCGTGACAAACTCGAGTGAGTCGGCACAATGCGAGCTAATAAATACGTTGTCCATCTTCCAGAGCGGATGGTCGGCCGGCAACGGTTCGGGGGCAGTGACGTCCAATCCAGCCGCGGAGACCCGCCCCTCACGCAGGGCAGCGGTGAGGGCTTCGGTATCAATATGTTCACCGCGCGCCACGTTGACCACGATCGATCCCTCCGGAAGCAGAGCAAGCTCGCGTTCGGAGATGAGCCCCCTGCTCGCCGGCGTGAGCGCAAGCGCCAACACAAGAACGTCCGTCTCCGGCAACACCGTGGAAAGATCTCCGGTGGTAACGGTTCGTGCCGCACCGGCGACCGGCTCCGGACTCCGCCGAACCACGGTCACGGAGGCATCGAAGGGGCCAAGCAGCGAGATCAAGGTCTGTGCGATCCCCCCGGCGCCCACAACGGTGACCCGCTTACGGAACAGCGACCGAGGTTCCAGTGGATGCCAGGCATCCTGTCGAGCCTGCGCCGCGACGTTACGCAGACACGTCAGAGCCAGCACCAGGGCGTGCTCACCAACCTGCTCGCCGTAGGAGGCCTTTGCGCAAGTGAATGCCGCACCGTGACGGGGTAGCTCGGTTGCGGCGAAGGTCTCCACACCGGCCCACGGCAGCTGAACCCACTTCAGGTCGGGGCGGGTCGCGAGCTGCGCCTGCAACGCAGAAGCGTCGCCGATATTAAGCCAGATCAGGCCGTCGGCCTCGGGCAGCGGAACGAGCTGCGCACCGGCGTCCGTAATGGCCTGCTTGAAGCGCTCAGTGATCTGTGGATCAAGTTCACCGAGCCCGCGGGCCTCGGCTAGTTGGGCCGGATCGGGCGCTAACGCGACCTTGATGTTACGAACATTGGCGGAATCGACCGGGAGTGACATGGCACCAGATGCTACTTGGCGCTACGGACAAAACCCAGATTTCGTGAGCGGAATCTAGCCACGGGGCAGAGGCAGCAAGCCCCTACTCGTTGCCACGCCCACGGCCGCAAGCGTGAACCCGTCGGATATCTCGCCGGCGGCGATCTCATCCAGCAGGAGGGCCCAGTCGATCCATCGGACGACCGAGACCTCGCGACCGTCGTTCGGCGTCGTCGACATGCGGGAATATTGCGCGAAATACAGGTGAACGTTAGTCGCCAGAAGGCCCGAATTGGGAGACATGACGGCTACCGGCTCCAGCCGGTCCGGGGCCGCGCCGAGTTCCTCGGTTAGCTCAGCCAACGCCGAATTGTCGGGGTCAACGTTTTGACCGAAACCACGCGGAATCCCCCATTCAAAACGCTGCACGGTGTATCGATAGGTGCGGACCAGCGCGATGGCATTGCCGCAGACGGCAAGCATCGCAACTCCCGGCTTTCCACCTGCCTCCACGATCCGAACGTATCGACCGGGCCGGCCGTCAGCGAACCTGACGTCGTCGTCGAAGACGGTGACGAAGGCATTCTCATAGACCTTACGTTCGGCCTCTCGAGAAATGACGGGCTCGCCGTTCATTTCTCGACCATGCCCTGAATCGACGCGGTACCGCTGGTCACGGTTGCCTCCCACTGTGTGGCGGCCTTATGACGAGTCTTCTCGCCCCAGCGCCGCTGGATCCGTCCTACCGCAGGATGAGCGGCCAGCAGCGACAACACGCCAGCGACTCCGGCACCAAGCGCCGCGCCAAAACCACCGCCGACGGACTCGCCCAACCCGCCGGCCGCTATGCCGACCATGATGCTTGCTGCCGCATGCGGCAGCGCTACCTTGAGCGCAAGGCCCGCCCGCTTGTCCACCTCGGTCGTGCCTACAAAGCCGCGATGCTCGCTAAGCACATAGCCGAGGCGGCGCTGTGGATTGGCCATGTGGTCGAAATCCGGGAGCAAGTCCGCAAGTCTGGCCCAGGTGAGCCACTCTTGCCGCCGTGGGTCTCGCACCAGGGAGGTGAGTTGATTCGCACCCGCCACCTCGGCATGGGTAGAGGCGAGCGCCTCGGCAACCTCGTCATTGGGGCACAATGTGTAAGCACCGGTGGCGCCGAGCGACTCGGCCACGATGCCGTTGTAAGCACCGTCGATGACACCGCGCACATTGGTAGCCACCCAGACCGCGTGCGGATCATCCGGCTCCGGCCAACGCTGCGAGTAGACGTCCAATAAGCGATACCAGTCGGAGCGGCGATCGAGCTGAAGCGGCGAACCAAAGTTTTCCACCGATCCCAATATGGCTGTGATATCTCGACCGAGCGACACATCGTGTCGCCCCATAGCCGCGAGACCCTCCTCTACCCGTGCCCGCAAGCTGAGGTTCGGCATCAGAGGGGTTCGTTCAATGGCGGAACTTTGCCGCAGGCTGGCATCGAACTCAATGAGGCCCTCCAGCCGGGCGGCCAACTGCGGGTCGCTGATGGCGGAGACCGCATCGGGGTTGTGGTCCAGACAGTTCAGCACATGTGTCCGCAGCTCGAGGTCGGCGAGCTCGGGCCAGGCAGATAGCACGAACTTCGGCTGCGCTAGAGCGGAACAAAAGGCATTGAGTAGCGTAAATCTATCGTTGTGCCGCGGTCGCTGGCGCAGCGACGGGGCGTCGAGGATGCGCACCTGGAGTCGGTTACTCCGAACCAGACGCAGCAGGGCCCGCGAATCCGGATTCGGCCGGGAAAGTTGACTCAACAGCAGCGCATTGTCGAACGCCTGGGTTTGGGAGAGCAAGGGCGTGGCACCCCCGATCAACATGTCGAGCATTAGGACGCCGGTAGCGCTGACAGCCCTAGCCGCATACACCTCCGGTGGCACGTCGGGTCCGAAATACACCGTATCCAGGGCGCTGTAGTAATGAAACCTACCGTTCACGTCGACCTCCGGTTATCGGCAGAGATCCTTGAGC
>DATATO010000033.1:0-4065 GCA_036268755.1 Mycobacteriales bacterium
TAGAAGAAAGGATCCGAAACGACGAACGCAACCGGTTCCCATACCGCTGGACTACGGGCTGCCGACCCACTCGTCGGTGCCGTCGGTGAAACGCTGGTGCTTCCAGATCGGCACCGTGGCCTTCAGCTCGTCGATCAGCGCGTGACAGGCGTGGAAGGCCTCCGCCCGGTGCGCGCACGACACGCCGACGACGACCGCCAGGTCCCCCACGTCCAGGTCGCCGACCCGGTGCACCGCCGCGACCCCAATCACGTCGGGGAACTTGATGACGATCTCCTCGGTCACCTTCCGCAGCCCCGCCTCGGCGGACTGGTGGGCCGAGTAGGCGAGCCCGATCACGCCCTTGTCGGCGTCAGTGTCCCGCACGGTACCGATGAACAGCACCTCGCCGCCCGCCGCCGGGTCAGCGATCGCGTTCCGCACCTCGTCCACGGACAGCGCCGTATCCCTGATGGCGATCAGCCTGATCTGACTCACCCGTCTACGGTACCGCGCGCGCCCTGCCAGACGGGTGACGGATTAGGCGGTCCCTTAACCCGAAGCCATTAGCCTGACCTGCCTCACAGAGGCTCTACCGGAAAGGTCAAGGGCACTGGGATGATCTATTTATCGCTGGGAACTCGCCGGTACCCCCGTGAGCGCGGATACCCGCCAGCCTGCCGCGTGCCACGCGGCGAGGCTGATGCCCTGGCAGGCGTCCACCACGGCCTTGCTCCGCACCACTCTCGCGACCTCCGCCGGGTCTGCTTGCATGAATTCCGGCCAAGCGGTGAGCACAGCGATCACGTCAGCGCCTCTTGCAGCTGCTGGCGCCGAGTCGGCATAGCCGAGGTCGGGGTAGCTCGCCAGCGCGTTGCCGCTGCCCATCGGGTCATAGACCGTGACCATCGCGCCGAGCGTCCGGAGCCTGTCGGCGACCTGCAGCGCGGCGGAGTCGCGGATGTCGTCGGTGCCCGCTTTGAAGGTACCTCCCCAGACGGATACCCGCTTACCCGCAACCCCGCCTGTTGCGTCCTGGATCAGGCTGACGGCCTGGCCGCCACGCGCCGCGTTGACCTCGTCCACCGCGCCGAGCAGCGTCGTCGCGTTCCGCGCACCGATGCCCGTGGCGAACGTGCGCAGGCCCCGGATGTCCTTCGGCAGGCAGGCCCCGCCGTAGCCGACCCCTGCGTTGAGGAACGACTTGCCGATGCGTGGGTCAAGGCCGAGCGAACTCGCCAGCGCCGAGATGTCGCCGCCGGTCGCGGCGCAGATGTCCGCCATCGCGTTGATGAATGAAATCTTGGTGGCGAGGAACGCGTTTGCCGCCCCCTTGGCCAGTTCGGCCGTCGCAAGGTCCGTCACAAGCAGCGGGGTCCCGCCGTCGGTCAGCTGACGGTAGATCTCCCTGACCGCATCAGCGGCCTCGGGACGAACCGTACCTACGACGATCCGGTCCGGCCTTAGCGTGTCGTTGACGGCACACCCCTCGCGGAGGAACTCCGGGTTCCAGACGACCTCGACCCGCGCCTGTCGTGGCGGGAGCATCCTATCGACCATGGACTGAAGCTTGGCTGCCGTCCCCGGCGGCACCGTCGACTTCCCGATGATCAGACAGTCGCCTTTGAGGTGCGGGACCAGCGAAGACACCGCTGCATGCAGCTGGGACAGGTCGTAGGCTCCGTCCGCACGCCCAGGCGTGGCCACCCCGATGAAGTGAACACTCGCGAACTCAGCCGCTTCGGCGAAGTCAGACGTGAAACGCAGCCGGCCGCCTTCGATGTTCTCAGCCAGCATCGGGTCCAGGCCCGGCTCATGGAACCAGCCCTTGCCCGAGTTGAGCAAGCTCACCTTGTCCTCGTCGATATCCACCCCGAGGACGTTATGTCCGATCGAGGCCATGCACGCGGCGTGGGTAGCACCGAGGTGACCGCAGCCAATCACCGACATCCGCATCTATCACTCCCCATAATGAAAACAGAAACGCCTTGCGGGCAGAACGATACAGTACGGTGACGGCGACGCTGCTGTCATTGTTCTAATCGCCAAGCCCACCGCCGCGAGTAGCTCTTTAGCTTGAACGGCATTGCGGCCGATTCGAGCTGCACCTTAAGGGTCATCTTCGATTCCCCCGCGGCGCGCTCGGAGAAATGGATGGGCAGCTCGACGATTTTCAGGCCAAGTAGCCGGGCACGGTAGTTCATCTCCACTTGGAAGCTGTAGCCGCGGCTGCGCACGTTACCCAAGCCGATCGCCTCGAGCGCCGAGGGCCGCATATCTTGTATCTCGCGGTGACATCCCGGATGCCCGGGTGGAGCAGCGCGCGCACCTAAGCATTCGCGAACGCGGACAGCGCCTTGCGGCCGCCAGTGCCAGTCGGTTCCCACGCTTGCCGTCGGTGAATCGCTGGTGCTTCCAGATCGGCACCGTGGCCTTCAACTCGTCGATCAGCGCGTGACAGGCGTGGAATGCCTCCGCCCGGTGGGCGCAGGACACGCCCACGACGACCGCGAGGTCCCCACAGCCAGTCGCCAATCCGGTGTATCGCCGCGAGGCCAATCACGTCGGGGGAACTTGGTGACGATCTCCCCGGTCACCTTCCGCAGCTCACCTTCGGCCGACGGATGCGCCGAGTAGGCGAGCCCGATCACGCCCTTGTCGGCGTCGGTGTTCCGCACGGTGCCGATGAACAGCACCTCACCGCCCGCCGCCGGGTCAGCGATCGCGTTCCGCACCTCGTCCACGGACAGCGGGGTGTTCATGATGGCGACCAGCCTGATCAGACTTACCCGTCTACGTTACCCCGCATGCCCGGCCAGACGGGTTACCGATTAAGCGAGTCCTTAACGCGGCAGTCCACGCTTACCTCCCCTCGAAGGGTCGGAACCTTGGCAAACGCTGCGCCCGGTGGCATGCGGTTCCAAGGGATGCGGAAACCCTCGCCCGAACTTGGACTGGCGAGGGGCACAATGATCGCTGTGCTGAGGTACCCCACGCCCGTCCCCGTGCCATGTCAAAAGATTGCCGGGCTGTCTCGCGCCTCCGCCCGCCATATTTTCGGCGGCGCGCCCAGGCCCCAGGGTGTTCCCCTAGCTGCTCAACGTAACTAATGAAATCCGCCAGGGTTAATCACTACCAGGACATTATCCAACACTAATTACTCAATGCTATCGCACAACAGGTTCCGTATGGGAGCCGGAAATACCTCCGCAGCAATTTTTTGCACCCCAAGTGACCCATTTGGCGAGCATGAGCAGCCGCGATCCCTTAGGGTCGCAGGTGAGATTGATTGTGGGGTGGAGCCTTGATGTCAGTTGACCTTGCGCAGACAGCGCGCCTGCTGGTCAGCGATCTTCTTACTACGGTGCGTGCACCGATGCTATCCCGGCGGTTCCAGCAAGCCGCCGCCACGGCAACAGGGCCGGTAAAAGTGAATGTCGGAGCCGGGACTGTCATCCTCCCCGGCTGGATCAACACCGATGTTCTCTGGCGATCCGACATGTACCTTGACCTGACCAGGCCGTGGCCGGTCCCGCCTGGGAGCATTGACCGGATCTACGGGGATAACGTCATCGAGCACTTCTCTCTCCAAGCGGCGAGAGAAGTGCTGCGGCACTGCTATTCCGCGCTGCGGCCGGGTGGCGCGGTGCGTTTCGCTACGCCCGACCTCGAACGAACGGCACGCGCTTACCTTGAGGACCCCACGCTGACAGCGGCCCACCTCGACCGGCATCGCAGGCTCGGGTACCCCGCTGAGCATCCCGCGGACATGCTGCGTGTGACGTATGCGTACCACGGTCATCATGAGGGCTACATATTCGACTTGGATGCGCTTTCTAGAGAATTCTCCGCCGCTGGGTTCATCGATGTCCGCCGCTGCGAGGCCGGGCAGAGCGACGATCCTGCCTTCCAAGGCCTCGAGGCACGCGCGGAGCCGACGGAAGAAGCTACCGAACTGATCGTTGAGGCACGCAAAATCGCATGACAACCGATGTCTGGTCTAAGCCTCAATCCACCGGCTGATTCCGTGTTAGTAGTTCTCGTCGGTGAGGGCTTTGTGGGCGTGTTTTGCCCGCCGCTGACGGT
>DATATO010000034.1:0-2871 GCA_036268755.1 Mycobacteriales bacterium
TCGGTCTGCTGATACCTGGCCCGACTGGCGCGGTCGTAGGCCGCGATCGGCTCGGAATCCACACCCAACCGGTGTCGCAGCGCGAACAGTTCAGCGCTCACCTCCCGCTCGCAACCGTCCAATAGGGCCCCTACGGACTGTTCATCGTCGAGATCGGACTGCAGCGCCTGACGTAACTGCGCGGGGTCGGCCTGCGATACCTGCACCGAGAGATGCTGGATTGCCAGGACACTCTCCATTAGCCCCACGACGCCGGGCTGCTGGTTAACACCAGAGGCGAGCGTCACCAGCAGCTCCGGGCCGACCACTCCGCTGGAGAAGGCGTCGGCGAGGGTGCTGAAAACCCCAAATCGACTGCTGGGTACGGCAGAGGCCTCGACGCACCCCTGGATTGGGCCGGCCACGATGAGGCCAGCCAGGCGGTCACAGATTGCCAGCTCGGCCAACGGCGGTGCATCATCGTTGTAGTCGATGGAGGTGTCCACCAGAAGCCCGGCGTTGTCGCCCAACTGCTCGCAGAGGGCCAAGGTGTGTCGCCACAGCGCCTCACCCTCCCAATGACGAGTGCCGGTCGAGAACTCCTCCACCGCAAGCGAGGTGCCAGGCGGCAGCTGTTGATATACCGCACGAAGTGCGGACACCAACCGTTCGTCGCGAGCCTGCATTTCGGCAAGTCCCGCGTACCGCGCCTCGGAACCTAGGCGAACGACCATGCGTTCTACGCCAAGCTCGTCGGCGGCCTTGACGGCGTTCATCAGGTTGTCCAGCGCCTGTTGCCTCACCATGCGCTGTGGATGGCTTAAATCGCACGCCGTGCCGCCGCGGCTACCTACCGTGACGTAGAGGGAGCTCACCGTCAGGCCAAGCTCAGTCGCATGGCACGCGATGTCGGCATAGTCGGCGGTCGCGTCACAGGGAAAAGGAAGGCCCACGCAGGGGGCGGTGCCCGTGAAGTGATGCACCACGGCGGCATCCGCCAGCACCTCGTAGGGCCCGCGGGCCACCGGCGACATAGCCCTTGGGCGACGCGCAGCGGCATTCGGGTCGTCAGCGCGCACATCCGCACCCCGGAAGGCCCACGAGGGCAGCTCAATCCGTTGGGTCGAAAGCAGCATGCAGCCAAATTCCTTCCGGGCTCAGGCCTCAGCCTGCGCAGCATGAGTAGTTCCGCAAGCCCATCGCCGGCCGGTTAACCTGGGACCATGTCAAGTTCGACACTTCCCAGGGTCGCCATACTCGGTTTGGGGCTTATGGGGGGATCACTCTTCCAGCTCTTGCGCCATCGGGGCCACCCCGTCAGTGGATACGACGTGGACCCACAGACTAGGCAGCTCGTACACGAACAAACCGCCGGAGGAGTCCACGACTCTGTTGCGCAGACACTCGCAGGGGCAGATCTTACGGTGATCGCGGTCCCCATGTGGTCCGTAGGTCAGGTTGTGAACGAAATCGCCCGTTCCGGCTACACCGGCCTGATCACCGACGTTGTCTCCGTGAAGTCCGCAGTAAGCCAGGCGGTGCAACAACATTTACCTGGCGGGCGTTGGATCGGCGGCCACCCCATGGTAGGTAGCGAAAAATCCGGTTTCACCGCCAGCTCGGTGACATTGCTAGAGAACTGCCCATGGGTACTGTGCCTTGATCGTGCCGATCAGCTTCCCGACTGGCTGTGGCTGGCCGAGTGGATAACCAGCCTGGGTTCCCGGGTCGTTCCGACCACACTCAGCGAACACGACAGCGTTGTAGCACGGGTGAGTCATCTCCCTCACGTCCTCGCGGCAGCCCTTACCAACGTTGTGGCGGCGGGCCAAATGGGTGATCTGGCACTCAGCGTTGCGGCGGGATCGTTCCGGGACGCCACTCGGGTCGCCGCAAGCTCCCCGGAGGCAACGGCCGCCTGGTGCCGGGCAAATTCGCAGGCACTCTCGGTCGAACTCGACGCTATTGCCGCTCAACTGGACATGTTCCGGGAGGCGTTCAAGGCGGCTACGCAATCGAATTCGGCCGTCGGACCCGGCTCGGACGTCATGACAGCCTGGCTACGCGGAGCACATCAACTTAGGAAGGCCTGGCCCATGCCGGCGGGAGCGTCGCGCCGCGTCGAGCGCAGCCTGGCGGCGATCTCTGCCATCGGGCGATCGGGTGGCTGGATAGCCAGCGTAAATGAGAAGTGGATCACGGCGGTGGCACCGGGTGTAACGCCGACGAACAGTTCCGCCGATAAAAAAGTTTGAAAAGTTTCAGCCGACCCCGTTACTCGCAGGTATTCGGCTCGTTGAGGTATTCGTGCTGACAGAACGACTCCATCGCGCGGACCAGGCTCACGGCATTTCTGCCCCGGCTCCCATCTCGGGGGATAGAGGAGATCACGTCATGGTGGTTTCCCCGGGGGGCCGTTTCGACCGGCGACGCGCACACGCTTTGGTATGCGACTCCCGCCGCAATGACGCCGTAGCGGGACTGGCTGGGGTCGTCTCCGCTGAGCCGCCAGCTTGGGACGATGGTCTAGCGCTGACTTCCTCCGGCCTACAGCAGCCAGTTTTTGGCGCTGCGAGCCCGGCGCTACCGTCCAGTTTCCCGGCGCTGGCGGTTCGGCGGTCTCGTACCCGCGGTGGCGGCCCCCGCTCGTTGGGGGTACTCCGCACTCATTCCGTGGGAGCCGGCGTGACAACCTGGGAACTTGCGGCCGAGGCCATCGGCGTTTGAAAGATACTATGCGGCGCTTTTTGAAAAGATAAGCTAACGTCCGAGGTGGGCTGGAAGTTCGCTACGGCGGGCTAGTGCCCCCATCTCGAGCGTGGCGGCAACGGCGGGACCAGCTTGTACCACTCCCGGAACCGCCGTTGCCGCATTCCAACTCGTTCAACTGTG
>DATATO010000035.1:0-5777 GCA_036268755.1 Mycobacteriales bacterium
GGGCCATGCCGTACTTGTAGTCGTTGTAGCCCGGGCATGAACCGGTGGCTACCGGACGCTGCGTGTCAAAGTACAGGTAGGACGACGGATTCGCCGTCACGAACTTCACCGATATGCCTTTGAGCTCCGATGGTGCCCGCCCGCCGGCGGCATAGCGCTGGACGAACTGTCCCCCGGCCGAATGTCCGACGAGGGTAATCCGGGTCAGATTGGGGAACTTAGCCTTATCCCCCAGCGCCCGCAGCACCTCGTCGGTGGCCTCGAACGAGCTGAGTCCGACGGGCGACACCGCGTCGCCGCCGTCCTTCCACGAGGTCTTGTCGCCGTTCGTCCAGTAGGCATCGCCTGAGGCCGGTCCGTCTTCCCCAGTCTGATACATCGGCGCTAGGAGGACGGTCTTCGAGTCGATGCCCAGCTCCTTTGCAGGTTTAACGATCGAATCAAAGTACCCCTTGGCGTTGCGGCCGGTGCCGTGCACGACCAGCACGGCCTGCGTCACCGCGGAGTTCCCGGCCAGCGAGTAGTTGTAGTAATAGGGCAACTTGGCCCCCGCCTTCAGGGTGAACCGGCCGAGACAGTCGCCGGCGCAGGGCGGATTCGTCTCGGCCGCCGAGCCGGGGGCGCTGGTCTGCGGGGCGGCTGGGGCGGGTGCCGCAGGTGAGACCGCGGCCGCCGCGGGCGCGCTGGGCGGGACCGCGGTAGTGGGGACGGCCGGTGGTGCGACGCGGGCGGGAGCCGGGCGAACGATCATGCCGGCCGGTGACGGGCTCGGCATAGGGACCTGGGTTGTCGCGGGCCGCGGAGCTGACTGCGGCGAAGCAGGCTTCACGAAAGGCGATGGCACTGCCGGCGGCGGGATCGGAGTCGAGACCTGGCCACCCGGCGCGGGCAGGCAATCGGCGCCGCTCGGCTGCGCCTCGTCGGTCGGGTCGTCTTGGACCGAGGTTCCACTGCTGTCACCGGTGTCGCTGGCAGCCTGACCACCGGTGCCAGCGCGATCCTGCGTCGACTCGGTGGCCTGTGGGGCCGAGGCGCAGTCCAGCTCGCCGGCCGGCGAGCTGGTAACTGACGCGGTGGACGCCGCGTCGTCGGCCGCCGCGGCGCTAGACGTTCCCTGCCCGGAGAGCGCCACCGTCAAACTGGTGATGATCGCGACCGCCGCCGCGAACACACCCCGGAGTATTGCCATCGGATCGCCCATCGTCATCGACCTTCAATCACGCGTATAGCTGTAGATGTTTCATATCGGGCAGCCCCCGAGTGCAGACCAACCGCCGATCGCCAAGTCATCGTGAAGGCAAACTCAGAATAAGCTGCCATCTTCAACGCATTGGCCATCCTCAATTCGGTGCCCCGGCAACTTCCCGCATTCCATCTTTTGTTGCCATTCCGGGCTTATTGAATTAGGGGCAGGCGGCGCAGGAGCTGGTGCCGGCGGTTGCGCAGGTCCCGCGCCTGTCGGCCCGCATCCGACCGGGTCTGGCCCCTTGCAAAGGGAGGGCGCCTTCGGCAGGCCTTCCGGTGCGGCCGGAGCGGTATCGGGTGCTGGAGGCGCGGGCGCTGCAGCGTCCGGAACCGCGGAGCACATGCCCGCGTCCTTACCGCCGTATGCCGGGTTATCGGCGTGCTCATCCCAGCGGAACTTCGGAGGCTTACAGGCCGCCCGCCGATCGTCCTTGGACTTAACTCCGGTCGGAGCCTTCGGAGCGGGCTTGGGGGCCGGTGGTGGGGTGGTCGCTGCAGGCGGCGCGGTAGTCGGCACAGTGGTGGGGGTATCGGTGGTCGGTGCGGGGGTCTTAGGAGTGTCGCCGCCCGGATCCGTGTTGCCACCATCGTCTGCGTTCTGGTTATCGGAGGTGTCCTGGCCGCCTTGATCGGCCTTGTCGGCGTTGTCGGTTCCGGAGTCCTGACTCTCTTGGTCGCCGGGGGTGATGGTCTGGTCCTCAGCGGGCAAGGATTGGCCATTCTGGATGGGAAGCCCCGGCTGGCTATCCGCGGTCGGGAGGCAGCCATCGAGCTGGGCGTTCTGGTCAGCGGCCGCCTCACCGCCGGTCTGAGCGCCGTCGGCCGCAGCGTCCTCGGTTCCGGCCTCATTAGCTCCGGCGACGTCGGTTCCCTGTTGCGCGGCCTCGACGGCCTGCGGCGGCAGGAGACAATTGCCGCCGGACTGACTCGGCACGGTGGAGATGGCCACGCTGTCGTCATTGGCGGACGCGCTGGGCTGAGTACCAAACGGAAGCCAACCAACCGCTAGCGACGTGATTAACGCTATGACTCCCGCGATCGCACCTCGGACTATCTGTGTCGGATCCATGGCCACCAAAACCTTCACCCATAACGAGATGGTCAGCCGACGCTAACGCCGTATGAGGGATCTTTGGGGCCGAAAGAACACTGGGGCGGATAATGAGCCGAACAGCCCAGTCGGATTCACCGCATCGGGCGCTGGCCGCCCCGACTGTGGGCCCATATCGCGTCGGAAAACGGTCCGGGGCTGCTGAGCCTCCTCGAGCCGCTATTGTCGACTCCACCACTCCACTGGTGAAGGACGAGGCATGACTGGAAACACCGACCGCGAGCGCGTCAAGCGCAGCATCCTGATCTCAGTCGCCGTTGCGGCGCTCGTGGGCGTTTTTGCGCTGGGCTGGTACACGATCATCGGAGTGGACAAGCCCAAGGACGGTCCTCGTGTCACCGTCGGGAAATACATGAAGGCCATCCGCACCAAGCACGTCAAGGACGCACAGGCCCTGCTCTGCTCGGGGTTGGCGAAGGACAAGCAGGACGTCGCCGATCGGGCCGAGCGATTCCGCAGGCTGGACTACCGGATCGACAAATCCACGAAAAAGTCCGACACCGAATACCGCGTCGACGTTGCGGTCAACTCCATCGTCAACCTCGACGGGAAAGACACCACCTCGAGAACGACATACGTCTTCAAGGTTGTCAAGGAACATGGTGACTGGCTGGTCTGCGGCATCACGACGTAACGCGAACGGCGGTTGAAGGCTGGTTCCCAGCGGCATTTTGTGCCGCCATGCCGACTAAGACCGGAGCCGGCGGCCTCGGTTTAGGAGCACGGCGGCACAAAATGCCGAGAATGGGCTACGCAGGGGGCGGGAAGTTACGGGTGAGCGCGACGACCTCGCTGCGTACCCGGGCAGTCACCGCATCCGCGTCGCCCTTGGCGAGTGCGGTCACTACCTCATTCATCCAGGCCGCCACCTGCGGCATCTGCTCGGGACGCATCCCCCGGGTTGCCATCGACGCCGTACCGATCCGCAGGCCCGAGGGGTCGAACGGCTTACGGGCGTCGAATGGGACGGTGTTGTAGTTGGTCTCGATCCCGGCGGCGTCCAACGCCTGCGCAGCCGGCTTGCCCGCCACCTCCTTGGAGGTGAGATCGATCAGGATCAGGTGGTTGTCGGTGCCACCGGAGACCAGGTCGAAGCCCCGTGCGGTGAGCTCCTCGGCGAGTGAGCGTGCATTGGCCACCACCGTGTGGGCGTAGTCGCGGAACTTTGGGGTGGCCGCCTCCTTGAGCGTCACCGCGATGCCGGCCGTGGTGTGGTTGTGCGGTCCACCCTGTAGGCCCGGGAAGACGGCCTTGTCGATCGCCTTGGCATGCTCGGCCGTGGACATGATCATGGCCCCACGCGGGCCGCGTAGCGTCTTGTGCGTGGTGGTGGTGATGACATCGGCGTACCCTACTGGCGACGGGTGAGCCCCGCCCGCGATGAGGCCCGCGATGTGGGCAATGTCTGCGACCAGCACAGCACCGATCTCACGCGCGATCTCGGCGAAGGCCGGGAAGTCGATGGTGCGCGGGATGGCAGTTCCGCCGCAGAAGATCAGCTTGGGACGCTCGGTGAGCGCCAACTCGCGTACCTGATCCATGTCGACCCGGCCGGTGTCTCGCCGCACGCCATAGGCGACCGAACGGAACCACTTACCGGTCGCGGAGACCGACCAACCGTGGGTGAGGTGGCCGCCCATCGGCAGCGCCATCCCCATGACCGTCTCGCCCGGCTGCAGGAAAGCCAGGTACACGGCGAGGTTCGCCGGGGAGCCCGAGTACGGCTGGACATTGGCGTGCTCCACGCCGAAGACGCTCTTCGCCCGGGCTATCGCGAGCTCCTCGATAGGGTCGATGAACTGCTGACCCTCGTAGTAGCGCTTTCCCGGATAGCCCTCGGAATACTTATTCGTCAGTACCGTACCGGTGGCCTCGAGCACCGCGGCCGAGACGTAATTCTCCGACGCGATAAGCCGGATGACCTCGTCCTGCCGCTGGGACTCGGCACGGATCAGCTCGGCGATCTCCGGGTCGACCGTGTTCAATGTGTTGCTCACCTGGTGCCTCCTGGGTAGTAGATGGCGTGACGGGTCGCACATACGTGCTTGTACTCGTAACCGCCCTGCACCCAGGCGCACGGTGCCGACCGCATCAATGGCGATCGCGGACGTTGCTGTCTGCTCCCCGGTGGTACTCCACCTACCGCGCCAGTCGCAAGGCCTCACTCTACTTCAGCCGCCCACCTCACGCGACGAAGCCGCCATAGGTCACAGTGCGGTTATTCGGCGAGGTCGAGCAGATCGTGTAGCACCACGTTGTGGTCGCGACCCGGACCGACCCCGACAACGCTGATGCGCGCACCGGAGAGCTCCTCCAGCCGTCGGATATAGCTCCTGGCGGCGGCCGGGAGCTCGTCGAACTTGCGCACACCCGAGATGTCCTCGCTCCAGCCGTCCAGATATGCATAGACGGGCTTGGCGTGATGGAACTCGGTCTGCGTCATCGGTACGTCGTCGTGGTGCTTGCCGTCCACGTCGTAACCGACGCACACGGGGATGCGCGGCAGGCCGGTAAGCACATCGAGCTTGGTGAGGAAGAAGTCGGTGATGCCGTTGACCCGTACGGCGTAACGCGCAATCGGCGCGTCGAACCAGCCACAGCGGCGGTCCCGACCGGTGGTCACCCCGACTTCGCCGCCGGCCTTGCGCAGGAAATCACCGTCGGCGTCCAACAGCTCTGTCGGGAACGGACCGGAACCCACCCGCGTCGTATAGGCCTTGAGGATTCCGATGACCCGGTCGATCCGGTTGGGTCCGATCCCGCTTCCGGTGGCCGCTCCCCCGGAGGTGGGGTTGGACGAGGTGACGAACGGATAGGTGCCGTGGTCGAGGTCAAGCAGCGTTCCCTGCGAACCCTCGAGCACCACGTTCTCACCGCGCTCCAACGCCTGGTTCAGGACCAGCCGAGTGTCGGAGATGTGGCTGACTAGCCGCTCGGCGTACTGGGCGTACTCGTCGCACACCGCGTCGATGTCGATCGCCTTGCGGTTGTACACCTTCACCAGCAGCTGGTTCTTCTCCCGCAATGCCACCTCGAGCTTGGCGCGGAAGATGGCGGGATCCAGCAGATCGGCGACCCGAATTCCGATCCGGGCCACCTTGTCACCGTAGGCAGGGCCAATGCCGCGACCGGTCGTGCCGATGCGCGCCTTGCCGAGGTAGCGCTCGGTTAGCTTATCGAGCACCCGGTGGTACGGCATGATCAAATGCGCGTCGGCACTCAGCAGAATCCGGGAGACGTCCACGCCGCGCTCGGCGAGCCCGTCCATCTCGGTGAGCAGCACTCCGGGGTCGACGACGACACCGTTGCCGATCACCGGAATGCAGTCCGGTGTGAGGATCCCGGACGGAATCAAATGCAGCGCATAGCGCTGACCGTCCGGGGTGATCACGGTATGGCCGGCGTTGTTGCCGCCCTGGTA
>DATATO010000036.1:0-4541 GCA_036268755.1 Mycobacteriales bacterium
TCTCCGCCGGCGGCTACCGCACCCGTTCGCGAGGATCCGTTGGAGGAGCTGAATCACGGTCTGGAGGTCTTCTACTGGCTCGCCGCGATTCACCTGGAACACGATCACCGTCGGCGGCGGCTGCCCGGCGACTATGTCTCGGGATTGGCTGCCGGGTCCGGCATCGACGAGGATCTGTTGCGCTACCTGCTGAATCCACGCGCCCGCCGCTGGCATCCCGCCGATACCAGGCTCGCCGGTCCCGACGCGACGCTGGCCGAGCGTTGGGGCGCCGCCGGTATGGCCGCGCGGGCAATCACGGCGTACGCGACCGGGAACGCGGCGCCGCCGGAACAACCATTTGACGGTGGGTCCCTTCGTCCCGACGAGCAACGGTTACTGTGGCAGAACATCGGCAGGCTGGCGGCGGCCCATGCCGAGCTGTTGGAACAGGTCCTCGGCCCGGACGAGCCTCGGCGCCCGGACCGGATCCGTGGATCGCTCGATCGCGTTAGTTTCGACAACCTCGCCGGTGGGGGCGGAGCGGAGGATCGAGAATCTGTGCTGCTCTTGCTGAACGACTGGCAGCGAATACTGGACGCGACCCGCCCCGTCGGCGAGCACGACCCGCTGGACCGAACCGAGCCCACACCCGAACCCCCATGGCGTAGGTTTCTCCGCTCCGCCGCCCCGGCCGCGGTCACACCGCCCCCTACCGTCGCGTCTGCGCCGGCCGAGACGCCCCAGAAGTCACCGCTCCATTCCGCTGCCTCCTTGTCGGAGAATAGGCCCGATCCCCGCACCGACCCCGACGGATGGCGAACCTGCGGGTGGCTGCACCGTCGTTATCGCGAGGCGTATGGTCTCTCCGCGCGTGAGGTGGCCAGGTTGATCGGGATGAAGCCGATCGATGTGGACCGGCTGGAACGAGGCGAGGGCAAGCGGCTCGCTCTCATCGCGGCCAACACCACCAGCCTCGCCGCCCTGGTATGCACCAGCAGGTCGCTGCAGAACCTCAGGCCCTTGCAGCGGGCACCCGAGGGAAGGAACGGCTGGTCGTACGCGGGGCAGGTTATTGGAGCCGTTCGGCGCGGCCTAGGTGAGACCGTGGCATCCGCCGCTAGCTCTCATAGTCTGTCGCCAGGGGAGCTGGAGGCGATTGAGCGGGGCGGACGCGCCCGATACAACGCCGAACTGGGCGGGTTGCTCGACTTTTACGCCGAGCTTCTGGTCGAGCAGCAGCGTGAACAACCGCGATCCGCACCAGCCGGCGGCGAGTCGGGCTCTGTACCGACAGTGAAATCGAGCACGACGAACCCCCCGGTCCCGCCGACTCCATCCGGCGGCCCCCAGCTCGGTGGGCCACCGTCGGCCGCCAGACCGCCGGGATTTTGGCCGGGAACACACCAGCGGAGGCCGGCCGGCCGGTCTCTGTTATAGGCCAGCGTGTGGTCAAACCCTTAACGATATGGACCCGGAGGGCAGTCAGTTAAACGGCGGATCTGGCCTGGCATCGTTAGTTGATTCGGCCTGCGAAGAGGAGCTTGCCCAACTTCTCAGCTCTGGAGTAGTACATCGATGACGTCGGGCGCCTGGAACCTACGTCGATATGTCTCTCGGCCAGAAACTACTTTCAAAATACCAAGCTCGACTAGCTGATTGACAAGTTTATTGGCCCGCATATGGCGCACCAAACAGACTGGCTGTGGTGCAATAACGATCAGGATGTTGAGCTTGTAGCAACAAAACCGTTGCGGCTAACGGTTGATTACATGACACGACGGCATGCCTTATCGATGTTGACACCTTCGGGCAGTCCGACGCTGTTGTGGCCAAACGCTATTGATCGGGTCGCTGAACTGCATGAGGCCCTAACGTTTGCGGTCAGCACGTCGGAGAAGGCGTGGCCGCTCGCATTAGACACAGTGCTTGAGGCCTGGATCCGAGACCGGTTGGCGTTGCTACTTGCGCCGCCGGGGCGCAGGAGAGCCTTTACGATTTCGAGCGGCGGATAAGACAGGCCATTGTGGTGTGTTCCCGGTATCGCTATATACGTCAGGAGCTGTTCGGTGACCGTCATTGGACGGGTAGATCCATAGAATTCGGCCCTCGACACCGTCAACAACGCCACCGGCGGCCACCGCAGAATCTCGTTCTCCATCTGCAGCACTGATCTCCGACTCGGTATGAGATCTATCTTAACCGTAAGCGCGCCGTCAGCTTTGAGGACAAATTGGGCCGCTAGCGTGTCAGCGAAAGACGCCGTTTAGTCCGGCTAGCAGATCGGACAATGTGTCTTGATGTTGTTGGTTGAAAAGCTGTGGCGTGGCATCTAGCGGAAAGTACTTCAGCTCGAGCGTCTCGATGCCGTCTTCGCGGAGCTGTCCGCTCACCGGAGTGCATCGGAAGAAGACGGTGATGGGTTGAGCGAGGTCGCCGTTGGGATACACCTGCTCGTATTTCGAGTAAACGCCCAGCAAGCTGTTGACTGATACTTCTAAGCCGGTTTCTTCTCGCACCTCGCGGCGGGCGGCCTCTTCTATGGATTCGCCGAGTTCGACGCCGCCACCCGGGAATCCCCAGGATTTGTTGTCGCCCCGACGTTGCAGTAGCACGCTGCTCTGATCACAGATGCAAGCGGCAGCGAAGTTCAGCTGGATCGCTTTTTGTCCAATTTGTCCGCGTAGCCACCTAATATAATCAGGCACGCCTCAATTCTAGGCGACCTAGCTCGAGGGCGAGTGAGAGCGGCTCTTTCTCAGAACTCAGAGAAACAGGTTTTCAAATCCTGCCTCACTACCGCTTCCGCCCTTCATGAAGAAACCCTCATAATGCAGCTATTCGCAAAGGCAGGAGGTTCGACGTGCAGGTTCGGCGGGTTGATGTCGGCGGCTACCAGTTGAGCGCCCACGTCCGAGACGGCGTAGGTGTTCCGGTGGTTTTTGTTTCGGGCCTTGGGGAATCTCACGGTGCCTGGCAACCGGTGCTAGACGCTTTACCGGATTCGGTGCGGGCGATCACCTACGACCGGGCTGGCATCGGTGACAGCGATCCCTACCCGCCGCCGCAGCGTGCCGCTGTGGCATATCGGCAAGCAGCCGGTGACTTAAGAAACCTGCTACACAGCCTGGATGTCACTGCGCCGTGGTTGTTAGTCGGCCACTCGTATGGCGGATGCATCATCCGTAGTCTCGCGGATGACTACCCCGCAGATGTCGCGGGTGTGGTGTTGGTTGATCCGTCGGTTGCCGAGCTGTCACTACCGGATGATTTGGAACAATACTTCGGCGAGGACGACGGCGATGGTACGCGATATGAAGGAAAATCTGAGCACTATTGTCAGATCGACAATCGCATTGGCGCTGCTCAGCTCCGCGCCGAGAACCTGCCCGTAGTGCCATCGGTCGTGCTCACTCGGGCACGGAACACCTGGAACGAACCTATGCCAGCAGTGGTGGATGACTATTGGTATACCGAGCACGAAGCCTTGGTCGACAAGCTGGATGCATGGCACATTGTGGCCGCTACAGCTGGACACCGGATTCACGAAGACGAGCCAGCGCTTGTCGCATGTGCCATCGCAGCTGTGGGCGAGGCGGTCGCGGGAGGTAGCTCTCAGCTAGAAGGCGATGCGATAGAGGCTCTCGGGGGTTGCCTCCAACGTGTCCCAACGGCCTAACTCAGAACTTTGGGCAATTATCGCTACCGGCGTTAACTAGTCAGTGACCAGGCAGAAGGGGTGACCGGCCGGATCGGCGAACACCTGGAAGTCTTCCCCCTCGCCGGGGAGCCGGGCGGCTCCCAGTTTGAGGACCTCCCGCTCCGCTTTGTCAATGTCATCCACCAGTACGTCGAGGTGCATCTGTTGGGAGCCCTTAGGGTCCGGGAATTTCGGCGGCTCGTGCTGTGGGGCCCGTTGAAACGCCAGCCTGCGCCCTTCGGTGTCAACGATGACGACCCAGTCATCCTCTCGCGTAACTACCCGCGCCCCGAGAAGCTGAATATAGAATTCCGCCAGCCCCGCAGGATCCGATGCGTCGAAGACCACGCTATGAAGCTGTCCAATCATGCAATGTTGATTCCCAGTCTGCCCGGAGTTAAACAGTGCGCCTAGTTCTCACCCCGGCCGGCCCTGCTGCGATTCTGGGCGAACCATTGCACCCACCGCCGCTGGCCGCGTGTTTCCACTGCCCGGGGCCGATAGTTGCGGCGGGTCCATGCGACGGCGTCGGAGGCAGAGTGCCCGGCGAGAATGGCCATGCAGGCAATGACCGTGCCGGTCCGCCCGGTGCCGCCCCAGCACGCTACCTCGACTCGCTCCCCGGCCCGGGCGCGTCCGTAGGCACGTTCGATGGCGGCGAGGGCATCCCGGTCATCGCGCGGTGTGCGAAAGTCCGGCCACGCTATCCACTCGGCGGGCCAACTGGTGGGGTACCTGGGGCGGCGACGAACCAATGTTCTGGGCTTTCCCAGATAAAGCCCGAAGTCGGGCACCGGTCCCGCGGGCAGCGGCTCGCGGCGCCCCCTGCCGCGGATTACCGTGCCATCGGGCAGCTCGATCG
>DATATO010000037.1:0-3775 GCA_036268755.1 Mycobacteriales bacterium
ATGGCCGTGCCACGCAGTGGCGTATACGTGCCGCCATACCGGCTCTCGCTCATCGACGGATCGAAAAAGAACGTCAGATAGGTTCCGGTCAGCAACAAGATAATGAACGAATAGAGCGCGATCTCGCCCAACATGAATGACCAGTGATCGGGAAACACCTTATTCAGTTGACGACGCACACCGGTGGTCACAGGTAGGCGCTCATCGACAGCGTAGCCCAACCGTGCCGGCAGGCTGCCGCGCTTCCCGCTGGGCCTATACATCACCATGATAAACACCACGCCATTCCGGGCTCCAGCGATGGATCCGCCACACTGCCCCACTATTCCCGCGAACCCTCCTGATCACCTGCTCCATCCGCGTGTTGACGGTAACGGCCCTCCCGATGATTCGCAGGTCGAGCCGATGCTCATGACGATGCCCCGGATCGGGCGAAGCCGCTCGGTCGGGTCCGCAAGGTGTGCGCGAACCTCAGGCTGGCGCCTATCCGGCTCGCCGGCGAGGGTGGCCGCAGCACATCGAGCCCGGCACGATGCAGCATCCGGTGCAGGGCCACCGACTCGGCAATGACCCCGCTGAGCACGATGCGGGCGGACGGCGGAAGGTCCCGTAGGACGGGCGCGGCCGCCTGCAGCAGGTACAGGGCACGGGCACTGAGCGCAGCCACTATTTCAGACACGGCAGGGCTGACCGACGCCAAGCGGGTAGTCACATCGCTGACTGTGAGACCACGCAGCCCCAGCTCGGTGGCCGGCAGGTAGACCCGACCGCCGGCGGCGTCCTCGCGCAGACTGGCGCAGATCACCAACAGCCGGGCCGACGCATAGATGGTGGCAACCCGGTCCAACTGGTGGGCGTCAGGGAGGCGGGCCAGCGCGTGCAGACCTAGCACGCCCAGCGACCCGCCGGAAAGACTGCAATAGCCCATCAGGCTCTCGAAATCGGGATAGGAAACCTTGAGCTGATCTTGCCGCGCCGCGGCGACCAGATGCCGAAAGCCGTCGGCCGGGCAGCGGTGCCGTAGTCGCCGTAGCCGGTTGATAACCGGTTGCCCTACCCGGTGGCCCGCAAGCATCCGATTGACATCGTCGTCCAAAGTGTCTATCGCGGCATCATCCGCTACCGAGTCTGCGGTTGCCTGCACGAATGATGCGAACTGGTACAGCCTCATCACCTTGGACCGCTGCCATGGAGGAAGAAATCGCGATCCAATGGGCAGTCCAGGTTCCGCTGCTCGTAATGTCGTCACCGCACGCTTTCCCCCGTCGCCTCCGTGGCATGTACTACAACCGCCACCGCTCCGCCGCCTCGTGCCGTGAAAGCTGTACCCACTTCCCCGGCCAGCAATCCCACTAAGTCGGACCTGCGTGGCACTCAGCGGGAGGCGGTCGACTGCCCACCGGACGACCCATGGTCGAGCAGCCGCCGACGGCCTTGGTGCTCGACCTGCGCGCCTCCCATAACCGCGCTAGCGTCAGCGTGCCAGTCCGAGCGTTCGCCGCCGGTCTCACCGACCGGCGTCGGCTCGCCGACCGTCATCCCGGCGAGACTCACGCGCCAGATGCAGGGCGGGCAATTCTAGCTGATGTCGCGGTCTTTCAACCGGGTGCGCTGCGGAGTCACGGTGTACTTCGGGTTGCGGGCTGACTCCATGCCGGCCTGGAAAATGCCCAGCCGGGTCAGCGCGGACGCACCGACGAGCGCTCCACCGGCGATCGCTCGGAGCACCCTACGACGCCGACCCAACTGACCTAGTATTATTCCGGCCGCGGTGGCGGCTTCCGCGGCCTTCATGAGTGTCCCGGATGAACCGTTGGAATATGGCTCGGCGGCTTCGCCCAGGCGGTGTTCCATCCGGCGCAACGCCGCCACCTCCATTGCCCCGCCCAGGACGGACAGCCGCAGCGCTGGACCGGATTCCGACAATGGTGCGGCGAGCAGCCCTAGACCGCCGGCAGCCGACAAGCCGGAACCGGCGAAGGCGAACGGCATCTCCGGATAGGCACCGTGCCAGGCCGGGACGGCGGTGTCGGCAACCAAGACAGCGGTGTAGGTGGCGACCGCAGGACCGAGCGCCGCCGCGGCGGCCGTGGCGGCGTGCCCCACCCGCGGGAGCCGGCGGGCGAGATCGCTGACCATCGCGGCACCGGTCAGCGGCGCATAGACCGCAAGCAGCCACGATCCCAGATTCATCGGGGAGGTTGGCTTGAATACCCGCAGCATGTTGATGAAGCGGGCAGGCCGGCCCAGGTCCTCCACCAATGCGACCAGTGACAAGGAAATGGCCCCGAACGCACCCACCTTGCCGACGCGTGCCAGCGCGGGTCGTGCGGTCGCTTCGGCGCCGGCCGCGAGCAACGACGAGCCGCCAGCCAGTCCCCCCAGGAAGAAGTAACCCGCTATATCGACCGGTTTCCACACCGGAGGGTTCAACACCGGTTTGCCATAATACGACGTGAATTCGGCGTCCGGCACCATGGCCCTCTCGCCGCGCCGGCCTTTTCTGCGGTGGTTCCTCCCGGTCAATGCGTCGCGACCAGGATGTACGCCCTGCTGGCCGTCCCGCGTCACATCCGACGAGCTCATCAGGGCCTCCCGGCAAATGCGGCGACCACGGCGAGGACCGCGGTCCCTGCCGCCACGGCGGCGTGTTTCCACATCGCCGGTAGATCCCGGGTGGTCACGACCGGGTCAGGCGGCAGTCCGTAAACCTCCGGCTCGTCGAGAAGGAGGAAAAATGCGCCGGCGCCACCGACACCGTCGGACGGATCCTCCCCATAGAGCCGGGCGTCGGTGACGCCGGCTTCCACCAACTGGCCGACCCGCCCCTGCGCCCGTTCCCGCAATTCCTCCAGCGGTCCGAATTGAATGGAGTCGGTGGGGCACGCCTGGGCACATGCCGGTTCCATTCCCTCACCGAGACGGTCGTAGCACATGGTGCACTTCCATGCCCGTCCGTCCTCCTTGCGCTGGTCGATCACGCCGTACGGGCAGGCGGGAATGCAGTAGCCGCAGCCATTGCAGATATCCTCCTGGACGACCACGGTGCCGAACTCGGTACGGAACAGCGAGCCGGTGGGGCAGACGTCCAGGCACGCAGCGTGCGTGCAGTGTTTGCACACATCGCTGGACATCAGCCAGCGCAACTCGGTCCGGCCATCCGGCGATGGTGTGCCCGGTGTGGTCGGAGTCATCTCCGCCTCGGCCGGCGCTGTGCCGGAACCTTCTGGTGCCAGCCCGGCCACGTCCATGCCGTCATGTGCGACGCCCGATTCCTGCAGGGCCAGCGGTTTGCGCTGTTCGATGAACGCCACGTGCCGCCAGCTATCCGCGCCCAGCCCGCCGGTGTTGTCGTAGGACATACCGGTGAAGTTCAGGCCATCTTCCGGAATAGCATTCCATTCCTTGCACGCCACCTCGCAGGCTTTGCAGCCGATACACACGGATGTGTCGGTGAAGAAGCCCATACGCGGCGGATGGTCGGCATGATCGGCGCCACTTCGGGCATTCGGCGATTCATCGCGCTCCATTGGTCACCTCTCCGTTCCGGTGCGCTCGTCGATGCCGGCCCGGCGCCGATACTCCGCGACGAATTCCGGCAGTGCTGGTCCACGTGGACGGCGGCCCGGCCTTACGTCACAGGCCATTGCCTTGACCTCCTGAATATGCACATTCGGATCCAACGCAATCGCGCCCAACTCGTTGGCCGCGTCGCCAGTCGTGTAACCGTTGTTTCCCCAGTGGTAGGGCAATCCGACCTGATGCAGGGTCCGGC
>DATATO010000038.1:0-3416 GCA_036268755.1 Mycobacteriales bacterium
CTGGCCAGTACAACGGTGCGAACCAATGTGCGTGACAGTCGACTCACCGGATGGTTCCTCTCTGCGCTGCTGTCAAGAGATTGCCGAGCAGCCTTAAGGGTGCCTCGACAGTCCCGGCCGTTAGCGTAGTAGCGGCCCGAATCACCCTGATCAGCGCGGGTCGCCACTACCGAATTCGCCACATGACCTACCGGCGGCCTCGCACGCGAGAACCTACCCCTCTGACCAGCACTTATGTTGTGGAACCGGAAGTAGCGAGCAATCTCACCATGGTAGGATTGGAACAGGCGCGAGAGGGGTTCTAAGGCTGATGACCTTTACTGTCGGCGAGACTGTTGTATATCCACACCATGGTGCTGCGTTGATCGAGGCCATTGAGACTCGAACAATCAAAGGCGAAGAGAAATTATATCTGGTTCTGAAAGTTGCACAGGGCGATCTGACAGTAAGGGTGCCGGCGGAAAACGCCGAAATCGTTGGTGTTCGTGAGGTTGTCGGTTCGGAAGGGCTGGACAAAGTTTTCTCCGTCCTCCGAGCTCCTCACACGGAGGAACCCACTAACTGGTCCCGGCGATACAAGGCCAACTTGGAAAAACTCGCCTCCGGCGATGTCAACAAGGTTGCCGAGGTAGTTCGTGATCTATGGCGCCGCGACCGCGAGCGGGGCCTTTCCGCCGGCGAGAAGCGCATGCTGACCAAGGCGCGAGACATCCTGACCGGCGAGCTTGCTCTTGCCGAGCACACCGGTCGGGAAGAGGCGGAAAAGCTGCTAGATACCGTCCTGGAATCGGTCGGGGCATAGCCCACCCGTTGTCCGCATCGGGCGCGATGCCTGATCAGAGTGCAGATGTGGCCGTCATTATTCCGGCCGCAGGATCGGGAGTCCGGTTGGGCGCGGGTCTACCCAAGGCGCTATATGAAGTCATGGGTAGACCCCTGATCCTGCACGCACTCGATCGAGTGGTGCATGTCGATCGAGTGGCAAGAGTCGTGGTCGCAGCTCCACCCGAGCTCGTCGGGCGCTTTGTCGAGTTATGCCACTCCCTTGCAGCGAGGCCGGAAGTCACGGTTATCGCGGGTGGTCCGGACCGCCACGCCTCGGTTCAACTGGGGCTGCGGTCGTTGACGCCGCCCCCGCCCATCGTTTTGGTGCACGATGCGGCCCGCGCGCTGGCCCCCACTGCCCTGTTCGAGCGGGTGGCCGCTGCGGTGCGGTCCGGCCACGACAGCGTGGTGCCAGCTCTTCCCATCTGCGACACGGTTCGGCGAGTCGACGCCGCGGGTATCGCTACTCACACCCTGGATCGGGGCGGGCTGCACGCCGTGCAGACACCGCAAGGCTTTCGAACGGGGGTGCTGGCGCTGGCGCATGCCCAACCGCTAGATGTCTCGGATAAGTCGGTGATAACTGATGACGCCGGTTTGGTCGAACGCCTAGGCTATAGAACGCACGTCGTCTCCGGTGAGCCGTGCGCTTTCAAGGTCACACACCCGTCCGATGTGCCGCTCACACAGTTATGGCTGGGAGCCCACTCGGCGTGAGTGTCTGATCGTTGAATTCTGGCCGGTAACCGCTTGGATAGGTGGGGGTATGGAAGCGATTCCGCGAGTAGGTATCGGTAGCGATGTGCACACCTACGACCGGAATCGTTCGTGCTGGGTTGCCGGGCTGCTCTGGGACGGTGTGCCGGGCCTCGCCGGCCACTCCGACGGCGATGTTGCCGCTCATGCCGCCTGCGACGCGCTGTTCTCCGCCGCCGGTTTGGGTGACTTGGGAAGCAACTTCGGCACGTCGGCGCTGCGGTGGGCGCAGGCCTCGGGCGTGACCCTACTGGCGGAGGCGGCTCGTCGGGTGCGTGAAGCCGGTCTAGCCGTCGGCAACCTGGCCGTGCAGGTCATAGGTGCGAAGCCGGTGATCAGCCAGCGTCGGGACGAGGCCCAGAAGGTACTGTCCGAAGCCCTGGGGGCTCCGGTTTACCTCACCGCCACCACGACCGACGGCGTGGGTTTCATTGGCCGGGGTGAGGGCCTGGCGGCGATAGCCACCGCGATACTTATCGGTCCTGGCGCCGCACGCTGACGTGTATCGCACGATCAGACACCCGCTATGACCTTACGCGTTTGCCGGGATGCTTCCTGAGCAACTCGATCATGCTCTCGGCCGAGCCCGGCTTGCCGAACAGCCAGCCCTGGCCGTTATCGCATCCCAGGTCGCGGAGTTGCTTGGCCTGCTCCTCGGTTTCTATCCCCTCCGCCGTGACGCGTAGTCCCAGGGCGTGAGAGAGCTCCACGAGGGTGGCGGTGATCTTCTCGCCGGCGTCGTCGCCGTCGTCGCCTTTGCGAAGGCCGGCCACGAACGAACCGGCCAGCTTGAGGGCGTGCACGGGAAGGCGTCGCAGATAGGCCAGGTTGGAGTAACCGGTTCCGAAGTCGTCGATGGCAACCGCGAATCCGGCGTCTGCCAGCACGCGAAGCCGCTCGAGGGATTCGTCCGCCGGCCCCATGATCGCGCTCTCGGTGAGCTCGAGTTGTATCTGTTCGGGTCGTAGCCGATGAGACTCGGTGATACGGATCAGGTCAGCCACAATGCCCGGATCGCGCAGCTGGCGCACCGCGAGATTGATGCTGATGAACGGCGCCCTGGAGCCGAACTCCTTTGTCCACAGCGCGGCCTGCGCGCAGGCCTGGTCGAATACCCACCGCCCCAGCGCGACGATCTGGCCCGTCTCTTCGGCCAGATCGATGAAGTGCTGTGGCCCGAGCCTTCCCAGCTGCGGATGCTCCCAGCGAACCAGAGCCTCGGCGCCGATAACAACGCTGTCTTCCAGCCGGACTAGCGGCTGGTATTCCACCACGAACTCGCCGTTGAGTAACGCCTTGGGCATTGCCGCAGACAGCTCGTAGCGGGCCACCTGTCGGCTGCGGCGCTGAGCCTCATGGAGCGCCCAACCCCCGTTTCCGTCCGATTTGGCCCAATACAACGTGATGTCTGCCGCCTTGAGGAGCTCGGCGGGATCGGCGCCCGCGGCCGCATGTTCCACCAGGCCGATGCTTGCGGAGACCATCAGCTGATGATCGGCGATGTTGAACGGCGCGCTGAGTTTTTCGAGCAGCCGCTGCGCCAGTTCTTCCAGTTGGTGGGTGCCCTGGCAGTTTTCGACCAGGACCACGAACTCGTCCCCGCCCATGCGGGCGACGATATGACCCTCCTCGGACGTGCAATCCAACAAGCGGGTGGCCAACTCGACCAGCAGCTGATCGCCGACGTGATGCCCCAAGCTGTCGTTGATCGCCTTGAACCGATCGAGGTCCAGGTAACACAGCCCTATGCGAGCCTCGACGTCTTGTTGCGCGCATAACCGCCGGAGTCGATCGAAGAACAACGTCCGGTTGGGAAGACCGGTGAGCGGATCGTG
>DATATO010000039.1:0-13810 GCA_036268755.1 Mycobacteriales bacterium
TGCCGAGCTACGACTCGGATGTTTTGGAGGACGGCTCGGTGCCGCTGGCGCGGCTACTGGCCGCCCGGCTGGGTGCCAATAATATTCAGCTTCCACCCCGGGTCATCATCTATCGATGGCCGCTGGAGGCGCGGGCGGGCGACCGCGAGGAGCTGGCGGAGCTGGTGCACGACGTGCTGGCAGAGCAGGTGGCAAACCTGTTGGGCCTCGACCCCGACGACTTCTAATAGTCACCCGTCACGCCAAGGAGCTTCTTGCCACGAGCGTGACATACGGCCGGTTGGGATCCCCAAACGGGCCTCAGTGTCACGTTCGTGGCAAACGGGCGACCGTACACGGCAATGATGGCCGCCAAGCGGTGATCAGGCCACGAAGCTCCGCTTGAGCCTCCGCCGTTCGCGCTCGGAGAGGCCGCCCCAGATGCCGAATCGCTCATCGTGGGCCAAGGCGTATTCGAGACATTGGGAGCGCACCTCACAGTTGACACAGATGCGTTTGGCTTCTCGAGTGGAGCCACCCTTCTCCGGAAAAAAGGCTTCGGGATCCGTCTGGGCGCAGAGTGCGTTGTCCTGCCACTCTGGAAATTCGCCTTCGATGACATCCGCCGTGGCGACGTACGCCGCTTCATCGGTCATATTGCCTCCTCTACTACGATGCCGAGGCCCCGGGTCCGGCCACGCACCATAGCGGTGATTGCTGAGCAAATTACACGCGTGTAATGCCGTCTGAGTCAAGGGGGTGCGTGCTATTGAACTCGGAGTGAGACATAACGGTCGTATCGGCAGATAGCGGGTGAACGGCGTTAGCGCGGCCCTGATGAGGGACTATGGCGGTTGGGCATGCCGCCTTACGGCGATTTTTGGGTCCGCAAAACGATTAGGGGCCGCGAGCAAAAGCTCGCGGCCCCTAATCTGGCATGACTATTGGATAGCCGGTTGCTACTGATTTTGCGGAGGAACACCCCAACCGGGTCCGCTGACCGGCCCCGAGGGGGGAGTCCCCGGCCCTGGGCCATATCCGGGCTGGCCATAGGGCTGCTGTCCCTGTCCAGGCCCACCAGGCTGGCCGTACTGCGGCTGCCCCTGGCCGGGCTGGCCGGGAGCGCCACCGGGGCCGCCAGGACCAACTGGACCGGCTGGACCGGGGCCCTGCTGTCCCATGCCGGGCTGCTGGCCGGGAACACCCGGCTGACCCTGGAATGAGGGTTGCCCATATTGCGGCTGCCCCTGTCCAGGCACACCAGGCTGGCCGTACTGCGGCTGTCCCTGGCCGGGCTGGCCACCGGGGCCGCCGAAGAACTGCTGCCCAGGACCGCCGGGCCATCCGCCCTGCTGTCCGTAGCCGCCGAACTGGGGGCCAGTATTGGCGCTCTTGAAGTATGGGAGCGCCGCCTTAACAACCAGAAAACCGGCCAAACCGAGCAGTACGAACAGGCCGACGCGGTAGAGCGCGCTCTCCGTGAGCACTCGACCCTGCTTATCTCCCTTGATGGTGAAGCTAGCGATGAAGGCCACCAGACCGAACAGCGCGCTCACCACATATTCCGCAAGGATGGTGATGATCACCGGTTTGGAAACCTTTTCGACTACCGGCTTGAGGTAGCTGACTAGGCCAAACGCGAGGAGTGGCAGCACAATCTGCGGAACACCCAGGATGCCGATGCTCAGGATGCCGGGCAGGCCGCCTGAGAGATCCGGCCGTTCGCCGAAGGCCTGCAGCGCGCGAAGGGCGAAATCGTCTCGCGGCGAGCCCTTCTGGCCCGAAAACAGGAAGGCCTGCAGCGAAATCACCAGCCACAGGCCATTGACGCCGAGCAAGCCCCACGCCAACAGCGGTTTCATTTTCTTAAGATCTTCGACGGCAGGAGTGTCCTTAGAGTCCTCAGCCGACGGTTGAAGCGTCACAGCTCCCCCTCATCACGTCGTGTCATTCGCAAGCCGACAATGAGTGTCCAGCTTGGACTAGCGAATCGATGTTACCCATCAGATCACATCCGCCTACATGTGTATGGCAAGAAGCTCGTAGTAGTCCAGCTACAAGCGCCTCATGAGTACTTACAACGACAGTAGTCACTCAGACACCATGGGGGCTACCCGACGCGCAGACCTAGCTGAGGAGATCCCTTGGAGGTCGACAGAATCGCAAAACTGCCGAGTGCAACCACCGGGCTGTTTTATAGTCCCGAAACAGCCCGGTGGTTGCACTCGGCAGTTTGTTGGTCGTAGCCCACTCACCGTAGGGGGTCATCAATACCCAGCATTCCAACGATCTGCTTGACGTCCTGGCTCGATTCTCGGGAACAGACCAGCAACGCGTCCGGGGTGTCTACCACGACGACGCCGTCGAGACCGACGATCGACACGCTGCGGCCGGACGATCCCGCGACCACACAGCCTCGTGACTTCACCGAGCACAGCGACACATCGCCGAGCACAGCGTTGTCGTTCTCGTCGCCCTGCAGGATCTCCCCGACGGCGTGCCAGTCGCCGACGTCGTGCCAGCCGACATCCGCCGGGATAGTCGCGACGAGGCCCCGAGCGGCCGCGCCCTCCATGATCGCGTAATCGACCGCGATCTTGGGTAGCATCGGCCAGACCTTGGCGAGCGTTTTCTCCCGTCGCGGGGAGTCCCAGTCCGCGGCGATGGCCATCAGGCCTTCATACAGCTCGGGCTGTTGGCGCTGCAACTCCGCGAGCATCGCCGACACTCGCCAGACAAACATGCTGGCGTTCCAGAGGTAGTTCCCGGATTCGAAATATTGCCGGGCCCGATCCGGAGAGGGCTTCTCGGCGAACTCATCCACGGCGAAACCGGCGGCCCCAGGCAGCTCTTTCCCTAGCTTGAGATATCCATAGCCGGTCTCGGGCCTGGTGGGGGTGAGACCGACCGTGACCAGATAGCCCCGCTCGGCGACGGCGATCGCCTCACGAACCGCGACGACAAGCCTGTCGGGATCGGCAATGTGATGATCCGCCGCGAACGATCCCATGATGGCGTCCGGGTTGCGGCGGCCGATGAGGGCCGCGGCGAGACCGATGGCCGGGGCGGAATCTCGGGAGGACGGCTCGATCAAAACATTGGCCTCGGGCAACTGCGGAAGTTGCCGGGCCACCGCCACGGCGTGGGACGCACCGGTCACGACCAGGGTGCGCGCCACGGGTGCGATGGGGGCCAGCCGGGCGAGCGTCGCCTGCAACAGACTGCGCGAACCGTCGGTGAACGAGTGGAGAAACTTCGGTGACGACGCCCTCGACATCGGCCACAACCGGGTTCCACTGCCCCCGGCCGGGATCACGACGTAGACGTCGGGCGAACTATCCTTCACCGCTGCCGCGCGGCATGCGCATAACTGTCGAGGTGGGCCTTGGCGGAGGCCTGCCAGGTGAACCGCGCCGCGCGTACGCTCGCCGCGGCGCCGAGCTCGGCGCGACGGTCGGGGTCGTCCAGCAATGCCGCAAGGTCGGTTCCAATCTTCTCGGCGTCCTCGCCAGTGTAGGCAACGGCGTCGCCACCGACCTCCGGCAACGACAGCCTTGGGGTCACCAGAACGGCAGAGCCGCAGGCCATGGCCTCCAAAACGGGAAGTCCGAACCCTTCACCATGGCTCGGATAGGCCACAACCACGGCACACCCCAGGTAGCCCGGCAGGTCGGCGTAGCGCAGGTATCCGGGGCGTAACAGCCGAAGTCCGGCGGGCACATGTTCGATTGCGGCGTCGATCTCATCGTCGTGACCTGAGCCGCCCGCGATCACTAACGCCGGCGGGTCCGGCCGCTCTTGGCAAGCACTCACCCAGCCGCGGATCAGATTGGGCACGTTCTTGCGGGGTTCCTGCACCCCAAGGAACGCCACATACTCCGACGATCGGAGGCCGAGCCGGGCCTTGACCCTGGCCACCTCGGCCTCGGTCGGCGGGTGAAAGGCCTCAGTGTTGACACCGTGGTATGCCACGTCGAGCTGGGCCGGGTCGGCATCGCGGAGCCGAATCAACTCGTCCCGCGTCGCCTTGGAAGGAACGATCACCCTGGTCGCCCGCCGAAGCGCGGTCTTGATGGCCGAACGTACGAAAGCCCGCCGCGCCTTATCGTAGTGATTGGGCTCGGTCAAGAGAGTGGCGTCGTGCACGGTGACCACGACGGGGCAGGAACTCCGCAGCGGCATGGTGTAGTGCGGTGCGTGCAATACCTGTGCCCCCACATGCTGCGATAACAGCGGCAGACCGGTCTGTTCCCAGGCTACCCGGGCCGCACGATGGGAGATAGCGGCCGGCGCCGCGACCACGCGGGCGCCCGGCGCCAATTGACCGTAGCGTTCGGCGTCGCTGCGCTGAGCGGCGATGACCAGGTCCGCGCCCTGTTCGGCAAGGGCCGGGATGAGGCCATCGATATAACGGCCCAGGCCCCCCCGGTCCACTGAGACGGCGGTAGCGTCAAGCAGGACGCGAGGCTGGTCAGTCACGACGCCTCTTGCTGGGTAGGAATCGATTCGGCATAACAGCAGCAGCCTAGCGGGTAACCAATGGGTTTATCGCAGCAAGTGCCTCCCGATTGGCGGTTTGTGCTCGACCGGCTGGTAATACTTGATCGGTCGGTCACACCGACAATAAGGCCTTGGCGCGCTTACGCAGATCCGGCAGGGCCGCATCGAGGTTCTTGCCCGGGCAGGCCGTACGGCCGACTGTCTCGTGTCCGATGACGGTCGGAACCTTGACCGTTGCCCCCTTGGCATATCGCGGGCCTGGACCGCCGGTCAGCGAAATTGTGCCCATAGGATCAATCTTCGGCGGCCCCAGCTTGTATGCGATCGCCTTCGCGAGCGTATCGAGGGCCTGCGAGGTGGGCTTACTGGTGACGTAGTTTCCGATCAGCGTGATACCGGCCGTTCCGGTGTTGAAGCCCTCGGCGTGGGCGCCGATCACCGGCTTGTCGACACCGCCGGCCCGCCCCTCCCAGGCCTGACCGTACTTGTCGACGATGATGTTGTAGCCGATATCGCCCCAGCCGCGGTCGATGGCCTGATATTGGTAGATCGATCGCAGGATCGCCGGAACCTGATCCGCGGAGTAATCGGTGGTGGTGGCCGTGTGATGGATAACCACGGCCTGGACCTTCGGAGCGTACTGCGGCTTCCACGTCATCTGCTTCTCGTTGGCGCCCCACGCCGCACGGGTCCGAATGGGTAGCTTGACCTTGTCATTGCTGCCGGCCTTGAGCGTGATCTCGGGCTGCCGTTGCGCCGTGTCCTCGGCGCGGCGCCCCGGATCGATGAGGCTGGCCCGAACCTCCGTCGGCAGCTCGCCTCGCACGGAGGTGACGGCAATGTCGGCCGCAACGGCGGGGCCGGTCCAGAGCAACCCGGTGCCATCGCGATCGCCGGTTCCGCCGGTCTCCTCCGCTGTCGTGGCGTGCCAAGACGACCATTTCGCCTTCTTGTCGAGCTTGGTTCGGATCGCGACACTGATCGTCGAGTCTTGGGTCTTGCGCCAGTTGACCCCGACGGCCGAGAAGTGTTTACCGGACGTGGATCGGCGGACCACGTGAATCGAGTCGGTGCCGCTCGGGATGACCCCCTCGGCATAGGGCACGCCTTTAGGCTGGCTGTCGCTGCCGTGGGCTCCATCGACGGGTGCCTGCCTACTGCCCAGTTTCAGGTCTGTCGCGCTGGTACCCGTATCGGGAAGGCGGCCGCCCGATTTCCCGCCCGGGGTGGGCGCAGCGGCAAGGGTAACCGTGACGGCGAGTAAGGCCACGGCGATAACAGCAGTCCGGCCGATCTTCATGCGTGCTCCCCGCAGTGCCGAGAACAGTTCCAGGAATATCTGAGAATTCGATCGACGTGCAGCAGGAAACGAAATTCCAGAGATGTCCTCAAGGCACCGTATAGGGCGATCAGCTGGAGTTGGGTAACGCTGCCCTCATAGGGCGCGTCGGGATTTACTAATCAGAACGAAAGTAGCTAGACAAGCACAGCCTCATGACGCGGAAATATAGCTACTTTCGAGCTGGCTTAGTAACGAACTGCTCAGTAGGCGTGCTCGAGCAGATGCACGAAGGAGGGACCGAGCTGAGCGGGCTGAATCTGCACGTCCTGCCACACTCCGCCGAGCATGTATGGCTCGATCCGTAGCCAGGCGTCCAACTCGACACGCGACGGAAACGACACCAGATACATGGAACCGACCATTTGACCCTCGTCGTCCAGCAACGCCGCTCCGCACAGCAGGCTGCCGTTAGCGATCATCCGATCGCCCTGGGCGAGATGGTCGCTACGAGCCGCACGACGGCGCGTCATGGCGTTGGGATCGGAACCGTCGCGGCCTATCACTACGAACTGCATATGAACATGCTGCCATCAAGGGTTCCGCGCCACCTCCCCCGATCCGGCATTAGCTTCAATACCCCCGGGCGATCCAATCCGGTAGCGACGACGCCTCTCGTCCGATGGTCGTGCTTTCGCCGTGACCGGCATGCACGATCGTCTCAGCGGGAAGGGTCAACAGCCTGTCCCGGATGGAGGCGATGATCTGGTCGAAGCTGGAGAACGGCCGTCCCGTCGCGCCGGGACCGCCGAGAAACAATGTGTCGCCGCTGAACAACACTCCCAGATCAGGCGCATGAATGCAGATGGAACCCGGGGTGTGGCCGGGGGTGTGACGCACGTGTAGCGCGATCTCGGCGACGGTAAAGACCTGACCGTCGGCCAGGTCGCCGTCGGGCGCGGTGTCGTGGAGGCGGTCCCAGAGCATGCGATCCGCCGGATGCAGCAATACCGGGGCCCGGGTCACCGTGCCGACCTCTACCGCGGCATTGATGTGGTCGGAGTGGCCGTGGGTGCACAGCACCGCTTGGACCCGGCGATTCCCCACGGTGTCCAGCACCGGCTGCACCGCATGCGGTGCATCGATGACCACGCATTCCACATCATCGCCGATTACCCACACGTTGTTTTCCAGCGGCATCCGACGGTCCCCGAACGACGTAAATCCCGAGGTGATCGCGCGATCGATCCAAAAGCCCATCCGCACACCCTATAGTCGCCGAGCGCAACGATACGGCTGTTCTGAGGACGCAAAACCGCTGCCTGGTTGCGCTCGGGTGCCTGCGGCACCGGTAACGGACGGGCTACCGACCCACCTCAAGGCGAGGACGTTGAGGCGGCGTTCTAGGCTGGAGGTCATGCTTCGGTTCCGGCAGTTCGTGACGCCGCGAAAGCTGGCGTTCCACGCCGTTACCCTGCTTGTGGTTGTCGGTTGCGCCGGGCTCGGCTATTGGCAGCTGAAACGGGGTGAGGGCGGAAACCTCCGCAGCTATGCCTACGCCCTCGAGTGGCCCTTCTTCGCCGCCGCAGCGATCTACATGTGGTGGAAGACCTTGCTGGACGATCTTCACGGCGAGAAAGCCGCGGCCGCCGGCGCCCAGGGACCGGACCCCGCCGCGGAACTACCCGCCTCCCGGGCGGCCGCAGCCGCGATCGAGGCCGAACCCGACCCCGAGCTGGACGCCTACAACGCCTACCTGGCCGACCTCGACGAAGCCGCCTCGGCGCAGTCCCGCTGACCCTCGACCGTAATCACGACGCAACGGAGGCCTACATGCCCGCCCCGACCCAGGCTCCGACCGCGACGGCCGCGGTGAGCCCGCCCACCGGTGCCGAAAAGTCGCCGCGGTTGGTCGACCTCCACACCCCGCTGCGCCGGTTCCGGATCATGGCGTATGTGGTCGGCTGCTGGCTGCTCCTGCTCGTGGGCGTGGCGATGCCGCTGGAATACATTTGGCATCATCCCGCGATGGCACGGGTCGTCAGCCCCATCCACGGCGTCCTATACATGGTGTACATGCTGGCCACGGTTCTGCTGGCCCGGCGGGCGGGATGGACGCCGAAGCGGACGGTCGGTGTGATGCTAGCCGGCACGATCCCGTTCGTGTCGTTCGTCATAGAACGCAGAGTCGTCTCTTGGGTACGCGCGACGACCGAGCCGTCAGACGCGGACAGCCGCTCAGCCGCGTCATGAGCGCAATCACCCAGCTGCTGCCGCGCGGCGACGGCAGTGAGCTGGCTCCGGCGCAGCTAGAAGAGCTGTACCCGGTGCCGGAACGGCCTTGGCTCCGAATGAACTTCACCTCCAGCGTGGACGGGGCCGTCACCGTCGACGGCGTCTCCGCGCCGCTGTCCGGTGACGCCGACAAGACCGTCTTCAAGCATCTACGGGACAGCTGCGACGCCGTCCTCATTGGGGCGCAGACGGTGCGTCGGGAGGGCTGCCGCCCGCCGCTGCCCAACTCGGTGAGGCAGGCGATGCGGCGGTCCCGCGGGTTAGCGCCGGCGCCGCGGCTGGTCATCGTCAGCGGGAGCCTGCACCTCGAACCGGAGGCGGTCGGCGCCGCGGATCCCCGCGTGCTCGAAGTGGCGCGGCCCATCGTCTTCACGACGGAGAGTTCCGACCCAACACGTCGGGCCCGGTTGACTCCGTATGCCGAGGTCGTGTGCCTGGGAGCCGACACGGTCGACCTCGTTGCGGCCGTCGCCTGGCTCCATCGTCATGGTCTCCGACAGCTACTCTGCGAAGGCGGACCACACCTATTCGGACGGTTGGCGGCGCTCGGACTCGTCGATGAGCTGTGCCTGACCGTTTCCCCGCTGCTAGCTCTCAATGATGCGATGCGCGTTATCGCGGGGCAGCCCGGCACCCCGGAACACCCGCCGTTACAACTGAGGTTGGCCCACGTGCTGCACTCGGCCGGTGTCCTACTCACCCGCTACCTTGTTGCCGAGTAGCGGCATCGCACAGGCCCACCCGTGAAACCCGCTATGGAAAGGGACGTCACGCTCGTGAAGCTACCGACCGCATCGCGCACGTTCCGACGCCACAGGCTTCGCGGCCTGTTGGGACTATGCCTCAGCGCCGTGCTGCTGACGTCTGGGTGTTCCATCAACATCTGGGGCGCTGACGAAGATCGGGGCACCCTGCGGCAGCTCGACGGCTCCACCTCACCCTGGCGGGACTGCGCCGGCGAAGCCAAAAGGATCGGCGGCGGGAAGGCGCCGGGTGTCAGCTTTTCCTGCGCAAAGCTGCGCGTGCCGCAGGACTGGACGCACCCGAACGAGAAGACCTTCTCGGTGGCGCTGATGCGGGCCAGGAAGCAACACCAGAGCAACCGGATCGGATCGCTACTAGTGAATCCCGGCGGCCCGGGTGCGTCGGGGATAGAGCTTGCGGCGCAGGCGCCGTTGTTTCTCCCCCAGGCATTGCAGGAACGTTTCGACATCGTCGGCTTCGATCCCCGCGGTGTCGGGGAGTCCTCGCCGGTGCGATGCATCTCGGACAAGGCGAAGGACACCCAGATCGTCGAGGATCCGACCCCTGGCCAGGCCGGACTGGCCGAGCAAAGCAAAACCGCGACCGACATTGCCAAGCAGTGCAGGGACAAATATGGCGACACCCTGCGGTACTACAGCACCGAACAGACGGCGCGGGACATGGACGCGATTCGGTCCGCGATGGGCGACGCGAAGCTTAACTACCTCGGCTACTCCTACGGCACCCTGCTCGGTTCGGTGTATGCGAAGCTGTTCGGTCCAAACATCCGGAGCATGGTGTTGGACGGACCGATCGATCCGAATTTGAACAACGTGGAAACCTCTCGGCAGCAAGCGGCGGCGTTCGAGAAGGCCTTCGATGCGTTCGCGAACAATTGCCGGCAGCGTGGAAAAGACTGCAAGAGCGGCACCAACCCGCGGGCAACCATGCAACGTGTCATAGCGAAGTCCAACACCGACCCTGCGAGGGATTCTGACGGGAGGCGGGCGACTGAGGGAGTCGTGGTCTCGGCCGCTATCTCGGCGCTGTACACGCAGGAGCGGTGGGGACAGCTGGATTCGGCGCTGCATGATCTGGACACGGGACGCAAGGCCGACAGCGCGTTTAGCCTGGTCGACGAGTATTTCGGCAGAAAGCAAAGTGGCAAGTACGACAACTCCACCGACGCCGAGCTGACCGTCACCTGCACCGACGATCCAAACCCACCGAGCGCGGGGCGTATCAACCAACTGCGAACGCAATGGCAGCGGGAATATCCCGTGTTCGGCGCGACACTGGCGTCCAGCCTGCTGGGTTGCTCGACGTGGCAGGGCGGCCACGACCCCTATGAGACCGGCCAGGCCACTGGCGCGCCGCCGATAGTGGTGGTGGGAACCACGGGCGACCCTGCCACCCCCTACGCCAATGCCGCGCGGTTGGCGCAGCTACTCGGGACTGGAACGGTGCTGACCTGGCAGGGTGAAGGACACACCGCCTATCCGCAGGTCGGTTGTATCACCAATGCGGTTAACGACTACCTCATCAGCCTGCGGGTTCCCGAGAACGGAGCCCGATGCAGCTAGTGATATCGCCTCGTCAAGATGTAGGGATACACTTCACGGCGTAGGGATGTATTTGTCCGCTAGCTCTTGCGCCATCTCCGCCACCCGGCTGTCTTTGACGGGTTTTCTGACCTGTCGCCGTGGCCTCAGCAGGTAGTCGATACCCGCGGTCGGGCTCGGCGTCGCTTCGATACCGAGCTTCCGCATCGCGTTGTCGTCAGCGAGCGAGCCACAGAGTTTCCCAAGCTCGTCGTGGGGCAGCAGCTCGTCCCCGGCGGCCAATATCGAGACCATCACGCGGTCGGCGGCCGCGGCAAAACTGTCCAGATCATCCCGTGCCAGGTAAAGGGAGTTGTAATCGTCGTCGTCCACGTCGGCGGCGTCAGTGGAGCTCAGCAACTCCACACGGGACATCCCCACGGTGCCCAGCGCGGCGACTCCCGGGTAAACGGCTCGCACCCCGGCGACGGCGGCAGGATGGCCCTCACGCCACAGCAGATATACCAGAATGGGAACTCCGGGGCCTTCCTGTAGGTCCGTGGCACGATGGAGCTGGCGTGGCCAGGGCTCAGCTGTGGACCACGGCCTGGGTTCGCCGTCGAGACCGCCGCCGGCCGTACAGCGAAAATATCCGGGAAGGCCGGGCGAGAAAAACCTTGCGGAGGCCGTCGCGGCCTCGGGATCGGCGAACATTCCGAAGACTCTCGAGCACAGCGCACCACGCCATCGCTCGAGGCTGTCTCGTTCATCCGCGGACATTGCCGCTCCCGGCTGCCAGACCATCTCGTCCCCCTCGCCACGGTTGCAGTCAGCGCGGCCGTTTAGCGTCCGTCCAACTAGCGTCCGTCCAGAACCCTAGCGCGTGCGCGTTTCACACCGGCGAGATCCGCCACATCGCGGCCGGCCCCGCGGATGACGTCGAGTCTTCACGCTACCCTCGTGTCAATAAGATTCGACTCCTCCCATGTCACCGCGATACCACTCCCGTAGGTGTCGAGCCATCCGCAAGGAGGCGCGCATGAGACCCCGCGTCTACGCCTGTGCCCTGTTGGGCCTGCTAGCCGCCCTACCTGTGATATTGGGCGGTTGCGCCGCCCAGCAGACTCAAGAGACCCCGCAACATGTCCGTATCCACGACATCCAGGGCCCCGGTCATATCTCCCCCATGCGAGGGCTGACCGTCGCCGACGTTCCAGGCGTTGTCACCGCAGTAAACGCGCAGGGTTTTTGGATGCAAGACCTACATCCGGACGATAAGACGGACACCAGCGAGGCGATCTACGTCTACCTTGCGGATCATCCCGATGTCGTGCCCACCGATACCGTGGCGGTTTCCGGGGCGGTCGCGGAGGTACGAGCGGGAGGGGACAATAGCGACGGTCTGACTTTGACGCAGATTGTCCGCCCTAAGGTCGAGAAGACCGGGAGGGCGGCACTGCCGCCCCCGATCTACCTAGACCAGGGTGGCGCCAAAGTCCCCGATAAAATCTATGCGAGCGCGGGCAATAAACCAGTGGACATCGAGCGAACGAGGCAGTTCGATCACGGCCGCAATGCGGTGGACGCCTTCGAGACGTTGGAGGGCATGCGAGTCGCTATCAGCAACGCGGTTGCGGTGGGGTCGATGCCAGGTGAATTGGCGGTGTGGCCGAACGGTCCGGTACCGGAGCAGGTGCGTACCCGCACCGGCAGCCTTCTCGGCTCGTCGGACCGGTCCCTGACCGGGCGAGTCATCCTCGATAGCGGGATCGCCCCGCTTCCCAAGGCCAACCCCGGTGACACGCTGCCCGGCACCATCAGCGGCATTTGGCATTACTCCGGGGGCAACTACACCCTCTTGCCCACAGCTACCCCCAAAGTACGACGGGTCGATAGACAGCCGGAAACCGTTCCAGCCGCGTCGAGGGAGCTCTCCATAGCGTCGCTCGACGTCGACGACCTTAGCTCCACCGACTCCGACGCGACCGATCGGATCGGCAAGCTTACTGAGATCATCGCCAAGAACCTGCGGGCACCGGACATCCTCGTGGTGACTGGGGTCGGCGACGACAGTGGTAAGCGAGACGACAACACAGTGTCGGGGAATTCGACGTTCACAGCACTGACGACCGCGGTGTCTTCGGCAACTCATGTCCACTACGATTTCCGCCAAATCGATCCCGCAAATGACAAGGATGACGCGACGCCGGGCCGCAATGCCCGCAGCGGTTTTCTCTTTCGATCGGATAATGCCCGCTTCATCGATCGCTCGCCGGGCAAGGCGGACGACTCATCAGATGTCAGGGTGAATCAGGGACGCGCGGAACTCACCCATTCACCGGGTCGAATCTCGCCAGGCGATGACGCCTTCAAGCAAGCACCAAAAGCCCTAGCCGGAGAGTTCGATATCCATGGCGCCCCGTTGTTCGTGGTGGCGGCGGACTTGGCGGCGGGCCAACTCACCGCTCCCCGTTTCGGGCGATTTCAGCCGCCCCGCGATCCGAACCACGATGAACGTACATCCCAGGCCGACGAGATTCAGCGGTTCGTGAAACGGCTGAGCGATGCCAGCAAGACCTCACAGGTGATCGTGACCGGCAACATGGGAGAGGACGCCGGATTGGATGCCACCACAGCCCTGACCAAGGACGGTGTGCTGCAGGCCGCCGCGGACACCCTGCCTCAGTCGGACAGATACAACTGCAACATCGACGGAATCGCCGCTTTAGAAGGACAAACCTTCCATACCCCGAGCACGGGGACGGCCTACTACGACATCGTGCACACCTCTGCCGATTTCGGGGGTGTCATCGATAACGACCCTCAGCTACTCCGCATCCAAGCCTCGAGATGAGCGTTAGAAGTCGAAACGGGATACCTTTCACGGTATGGAGGAACTACCCGTAACGAAGACCGATGCGCAGTGGCGGGCGGAGTTGAGCCCGCAGGAGTACCACGTCCTTCGTCAGGCGGGAACTGAGCGCCCCGGAACTGGCGAGTACTTGTACACCACTGTGATGGGTACCTACCGGTGCCGCGCGTGCAATGCCGAGCTGTTCCGCGCCGAGACCAAGTTCGACTCCCACTGCGGCTGGCCGTCCTTCTACGAGCCGTCGGAACGCGACAATGTGATTCTCCGGGAGGACCGGAGCCTGGGCGCCGTCCGTACCGAGGTGCTGTGCGGCATATGCGGTTCGCATCTGGGGCACGTGTTCGCGGACGCACCGCAGACGCCTACCGGCGATCGCTACTGCATCAACTCGGTGAGCCTTGTGCTAGATGAGGACGCGAGTGCCTAGGGTGCGTGATCCGTTGCCAACCTGACGACCTCATCGGCGCAGCCCCAGGACAGGGCGACTCCCGCTCCCCCGTGCCCATAGTTGTGAATGAGTCGTGTGCCCGATGTGGTAGGCACCATCTCAAGACGAACCGTTGGGCGCCCAGGTCGCAGCCCCACTTTATGCTCGAGAAT
>DATATO010000040.1:0-4812 GCA_036268755.1 Mycobacteriales bacterium
GGCTGCTCGATGTGTCTCGGCATGAATCCGGACACGCTTTCGCCGGGTGAGCGCAGCGCCTCGACCTCTAACCGCAATTTTGAGGGCCGACAGGGCGTCGGTGGCCGTACCCACCTCGTGTCGCCGGCAGTAGCCGCTGCCACAGCGATCCTCGGTCACCTCGCGGCTCCCGCAGATCTCCCGGCGCCCGTCGCAGCATAATCAGGTTTGAGAAGGTATAAATAATGGAAAGTTTTACGATTCACACCGGTAAAGGTGTCCCCTTGCGTCGCAGCAATGTGGACACCGATCAAATTATTCCGGCAAGGTATTTGAAGCGAGTTACCCGAACGGGTTTCGGCGATGGCCTTTTCTCCGCTTGGCGTGACGATCCGGAATTCGTTCTTAATAGGGCGGAGTACGCCGAGGCGTCCATTCTCATTGCCGGCCCCGAATTCGGCACCGGTTCTTCTCGCGAGCATGCCGTATGGGCATTGCAGGATTATGGATTTCGGGTCATTATCTCCCCCCGATTCGCCGATATCTTTCGCGGTAATTCCAGCAAGCGCGGATTACTGACAGTTGCCCTCGAGGCCGCCCAGGTCGAGGAACTGTGGCGCCTGGTCGAGGCCGATACGCAGGCCGATATCACGGTCGATTTGGTGGAGCGTGAGATCCGGTCGGGTCAGTGCCGTTGGAGCTTCGACCTGGACGACTACACGCGCTGGCGGCTGCTGGAGGGCCTGGACGACATCGGCCTCACGCTGCGCCACGCCGAAGCGATTGAGAAATTTGAAACGGATCGACCCACCTGGCTACCTCGGGTGTCCAGTTGGACATGAGTAGGCCACCAAAAAGCGAAAACCGGTTTCTGTATCGATTTTTTTGTTGTAGCGTAAGGATTTTTCTTTCCGGTTTCCTGCATCGGACATACATAACCAACTACTAGTCAACTGGCTTTGCTTCGACGATCTCTGCATGTTGCATGGGCAATACAGCAAATATGGTTCGGATTGGTATTTGTCAGTAGGCTCAAACACCCTTACGGTTCGCCTTGAGGAGGTACATGGCCGACGTATCTTCAAGGAGGGAACCGTGAACAAGGCCGAGCTCGCCGGGGCGATTGCCGGGCGCTTGGGCGTAAGCCGCAAAGACGCTACTGCAGCCGTGGACGCCGTATTCGACGAAATCACCTCAGCGGTCGCAAAGGGTGAGAAAGTGTCGCTTACAGGTTTTGGAGTATTCGATAAGAAAGAGCGCCAGGCTCGGATGGCACGTAATCCGAGAACCGGCGAGGCAGTCAAGGTGGAGAAAAGCTCAGCGCCAGCATTCAGGGCGGGGCAGGCGTTTAAGGATGTGGTCGCCCGCCGGGCATAATTTATCGCCATATAGCCGAAGGAGCTGACCGTCCACATCTCGGGGGCGGTCAGCTTTTTATAGAAAAGTCTTTTAAGTGGCTTTTGTGTAGAATTGTTACGGTAAGGGCAGGGTAATGAGGGTGAGGTGCTGCACCTCGGCTTTATCAGTCATTTTCCAATGCACGCGCTGACCCAATCGAAGCAGCCTGACCTCACCCACCAATACCTTGCCGTCGAATTCGAGGCTCGTCCCGTCGTCCCGGAATACCCTCCCCGAGCGTGTATGCGGGTCAAAGGTCGCCACCGTGCCTTGTGTGGCTGGCTCCGACTTCGGCCCCGGCAACAGTTCGGGCGTGGGGGATGCGGTCTCGGCGCTTTCGGGCATAGGGCACCCTACCGCTGCGCCAGGAATGAAGTTCACCATCTGCGCCTTATAGAAATTGAAAACCGTTATCATTCTCATGTGACAACTCATTCCGCCGCGGAGCCTGCCTGGCGTCGACGTGTTCGACAGTGGCTCCACGATGCCCGCGATCCCCTGGTCAAGCGTGCGTTCGTCGGCGGCTCTCTCGAGGGGCTGCTGGGAGGCCAGGCCGCACTCATCGGCCTGGTCGGACTCGGTCCGACGGAGATGGCCGGTACCCTTGCCGACACGGCGAAGGGGCTGGCCGCGGGTACCCTCGCGCACGGCCTGGTCGAGCGGGACAGCACGGCCATGTATCTGCACGCGGCGGCGCACGGTCATGATGAACTCGAGGCCGTTGCGGGATCCCACAATCATGCGCGCGGCGACGGGGCGCATGATCACGGGCACGGCCACGCCTTGCGTGACCCGCATGCCAGCGGGGTCCCCAAGGTGGCCGGCGTCGCGTCCACGATGGGCCTCGTGGCAGGCAGTGCGTTTCCGCTCGGCGTGGCTGCGGTCACGGGGTCGGTGTTCGCCGGCGTCGCCACTGGCGGCGTCGGACTGTTCGCATTGGGCACCCTGGCCACGGCGCGGTTCACGGGTCGGAGCAGATGGCGGTGTGGCCTCGAGCATCTCAAGCTCGGCGCGGTCGCCACCGGCTTCTACTATGCCGCCACGACCGCCGCACACGCGATAGCCACGGGGGCAGGCCTAGCGGCGTTAGGCCCCGTCGGGCCGGCGCTTATCGGCGTCTACGCGGCCCTACAGGGCGTGAGGTGGTTCCGCCGCCGTCAACAACGCCGCCGGGTTGCCGCCGCGGCAAAAAGCAAACCCGAGTCGAAGCCGCTGCTGGAACGGACCGACGGCCCATCAGTCTTGGCTGAGGAGCCACCCTGCGTTCCGCAGGAGCCAACTCAACACCGCTGCGTGCCCCAGCTGCGAGGTGCATGCCACGGTGCGTTGCTCGATTTTGCTCACTCTCCGGAAAAGAAACGTGCTTACACTGGCTTAATTCGCTAATGTGCGTGTCTAACTAGCTCGGTTCATTCGGAGTTGTCGCCCTATGGGGGCCACCGCGTTGGGGTGGTCCGCATGGGCCCGTCGTGCTGGGTGAGGATGTGCGCCATGGTCGCAGCGTTGGTGCCGGTCGGTCACTCCGTTGGGCCGTTGTACACCCCTCGTGGGGAGCAGGACCCGGACAGCTACGAGATCCGGTACGCGGACGGCATCTTCTCCATCGACCACGAGGAACTACGCGTCTGGGGACTGACCCACGGAGATCCGGCCACGGTGAACAGTGACCCCCCAACCCGAGAAAACGTCATCCGTGATGCGACAGAGTTGGATAACACGACTGCCACGCAAGTCATAGATCGGCTCTGTGATGTTGGGTTGTTGGTGGAGTTTGATCGACATACCGAGCAGGCACGTGACTTTGCCTACAGACACCAGATCGAGCCGATCGCCATCGGCCTCGGTAACACACCTGATACACCCTGGTACTTCCAGATAGGACTTCCAGAGACTCCGCGCGTCATGGTGGGCCATGACGCCTATCACTTATGGATGTTTGCGCATCGCCATGCGTCGCTGTGGGATGCGTGCGAATATGTAGCTGCGGACAGGCGGACCGAAGCGATTTTGCGTTCCGGACCCGAATCTGACCCAGATCGGATTTTGTCCCATTTTCTTGACGCACTACCGGCTATGATTGCTACATCATGCGCGTATGTGGATAGAGTGAGGTGAGGTTTCCATGGTGACTCAGAGACTTGCCGTGATTAATCCACCTAGTGCGCCTGCGTTGGTTACAGCTGAGAAGCCTCTTGCGCCTACGACATCTAACAGGCGCGAGAGCGACCTGACTGCCTTGTTTAGTGTAGGTAAAGTAAACGTTGGACGCGGAGATCGTCCGCATATCTCTAACCCTGACGCTTCACGCGTTACAGCTCCCAGCATGCGCGCCGCTACTTCGGGACAGCCCCATGCGAGTATCAGCCTCTCCGCTCCTAGAACCAAGACGTTCCCCTCCAGCAATTCTGTGGTTGCCACCTCGCGTCGAACCGTTGGGGCGGCTCGGCGTTCCGAGGGCCGAGGGCCGCAGAACCAGGCCCCCAAAGGTCGCCCTTCCGGCACTGGTCCACAACGCTAGTTATAAATCTTTTACAACGGCCCAAAAATAAATTTGGGCCATTATTTTTGTCTCCATTTAAATTGATTTAGCCGTTGTCTTGACAGTGGGCCACTATTCTGGCCAAATAAGGCACAAGCTATAAATAAACACAGCTTCCGTTGGTGCTCGAGGTCGTTGGGGAAGGCGTACCTCAAACACCGGGAGGTTAATGTGTCAGCACGGGGTGTTTTGTACGTGCATTCATGCCCGGCTGCCGTGTGCCCGCATGTCGAGTGGGCGGTGGCCCGGGTATTAGGCGTTCCTGCCCGTTTGGAGTGGGCGGCGCAGGGTGCCGATCCGTCTACTTTGCGTGCCGAGTGCGAGTGGTCGGGTAAAGCCGGGACCGCCGGTCAGTTGGCGACGGCGCTGCGCTCTTGGGGCATGCTGCGCTTCGAGGTGACTGAGGATCCGGCCCGTGGGTTCGACGGCGAGCGTATTTCGCATGTACCCGGCCACGGCATGCATCGCACCGCGATGAGCGCCAACGGCGACATCTTGATCTCCGAGGATCGTATCCGCTCCATCATGGCGCAGGCTCGCAGCTACGAGACGCTCAAGCACGGCCTGGAAAAACTCCTGGGTAGTGCCTGGGACACTGAGCTCGAGCCTTTCCGTCACGCCGGAGACGGCGCCAGCGTGAGCTGGCTCCACCAGGTCAGCTAATGTTCCCGCCCGGCTTGTCGTCTTATGCGCCGAGTGCAGCTACAGGGCTGTTTAGTCACTAGAAACAGCCCTGTAGTTGCACTCGACAATGAAACTGCGACCGCGACGAGTCGAGGCTTCCCGCACCTGCCTTGCCACATCGTCGGGGTTCTTTAGTACGTCGTCAGCAGTGAATCTCAGTATCAACCAGCCCTGCTGAGCGAGCCAATTGTCGCGACGCCGGTCAGCGGCGT
>DATATO010000041.1:0-2457 GCA_036268755.1 Mycobacteriales bacterium
AAAGCGGCAGCAGAAACGACCACCAGAGCCCTACGGGTCGTGTTACGGGCAGCAAGAAACAGGGAAAACCGGTCCATCCTGGCCATGTGCCATCCCCCCGGACAGCTACGGCTCACCGCCACCATTAGCGGTAGGCAACGGTCGAAACCTTCACACCCCAACGTGATCGTTAGCAATGCTTGACAAGAAGTTACGCACCATGCGCGGACAGTTACGCCGAGTGGCCGTGGCCATATCCGGCACCACTACCGGTATTCGGCCCAATTGCTCAAGTAATAGATAAGTCAAGGAGTAATTGCCACTAAGCACCAATAACGATCAAGATCAGGCTGACGGCGATCCACATACCGCGAGTGTTACGGACATTGCTGCGCCACGGCGACTTCAGATTATTACTCCAGTCTGCGATAGCAGCCGCGTTGAACAACGTGCCGAGCGCAGCAAGGATCACTACGGCACCGATGACGACCAGTACTGCGGCTCCAGCGCTCATCGTGGCTCATCAGCTGTTGGTAGCGCGGGGCGGCGGCCGACGGGTCGGGTGCCGACGTGGTCGGGGTCGAGGTGGCGGTACAGGGTGGCGCGGGAGACGCCGAGGGTTTCGGCGATTTCGGCGATGGTGTGCTCGCCGGCGTTGTAGAGCTGCTGGGCGGATTTGATTTTGGCGGGAGTCATGGTGGGGCGGCGGCCGCCGGTGCGGCCGCGGGCCCTCGCGGCGGCGAGGCCTTCGTAGGTGCCCTCGCTGATGAGGTCGGCCAGGAACTCATCGAACGCGCCGAGCATGTGGAACAGCAGCCGGCCGGCCGGTGTGGTGGTGTCGATGCCCTGGTGCAGCACGACCAGGTCGATGCCGCGCGCGTCCAGGTCCGCGCCGAGGGTCACCAGGTCGCGCACCGACCGCGCGATCCGGGACAGCCGGGTGATGACCAGCTCGTCCCCGGTCCGGAGAAACTCCAGGCACCGGTCCCAGTCCGGGCGCTGCGCCACCTTGCCGGAGGTCACATCCCGGAAGACCCGTTCGCAGCCGGCGGCGCCCAGCGCGTCCAGCTGCGAGTCGTCTGTCTGCGAGCGGGTGGAGACCCGGGCGTACCCGATCCGGCTCACTCCGCGGCCCGATCCAGCGCCGTCTTGGCGGCGGCGATCGCCCGGCGGGCCTCGGTCAGCGCGGTGGCTTGCTGCTGGGTGGGTCCGGTTCCGGTGAGCCAGTCCGACCGCAGAGTGTCCTGGGCGTCCCCCAGCAACCGGTACGCCTCGGCGCGCATGTCCTGGAAGGTCGGCAGGATCCCGGCGTACCAGGGCGGGTTGGCACGGGCGTAGGGCTCGGCCGGGAAATCGCGTCCGTCCATCATCGCCGTCCCTCAGCCCTCGTTGCCCAGATGCCCGGCGGCGCTGGTGACCTCATCGAGGCGGCTCACGAACTGCCCGAGCGCGGCCCGGGCCGTGGCCAACGCGTCGACGGCCTGGCGGGCGGTATCGCCGGCGAACGGTCGCGCCGGTCGTCATACAGGCTCGGATTGTCGGCCTGCCCGGCCAGAGCACCGGCAACCTGCCCCAGCAGCTGGTCCATCGCCGAGACGCCGGACTTCATGCCACTCACGACGCGGTAGCTGGTCGCCGCCGAGCGCAACGTGCGGCTGCCGGCGCCGGGACCGGTGGCGTTGTTCAAATACCGAACCAAGGAGTAGAGCGCCTCGGCCGCCTCGGTCACCTGCTCTCGATTGCGCGGGCCGTCGTACGCCCAACGGGCCTCAATGGTCTCCGGCCCGGTCAGCGCGGTGTCCTCGTCGTAATCCATCAAGGTGCCCCTCTGCCTCAGATCAGGGTGAAACGATCGCCCATAAATAGTCTCACAAACGGCTACTAAGGACAATAGTGAGACGTTGATTTGTGACGCGAGTTCTGAGACGAATCGATGAGCGTGGGCCGACGGTAGCGGGGGCGTCCGACGAAACCGTCTCGTGAACGATCGTTTGAGAGACAGCGTGAGGCGGCCCCCACCACGGACGGTTGCCCGCACCCGGCCTCGATGAGTTCGCGCGTTGTCTGGTCAGACAGACTGTCCACCCTCTATGTTGAATTCGTGTCTACAAGGAGTGCCTATGGATCTTCCTGAGTACACAAGCAAGGTCCTCGCCCGCAGCCCGCTGGTCTTGGTAGCGACTCAGATCAACTTCGAAGACGTCGGGGGAGAGGTCACGCACGCGCAAGCGCGGCAGATGCAGAAGGTTGTCGGACCCCGCTGGTCGCAACTCCAAGCTGCTCCACAGATGAAGACCACGATGACGCCGGCAGGAGCGGTGAACGAACCCAACCGAAACGCCTATCGCCTGCTGAGCACGGACGGCTCCTGGGCAGCGCTACTCAATCCAGACAGCGTGACCTTGGAAACCCGGTCTTACTCAGGGTGGGACCAGATGTTGGCGACGATCAAGGCGTTCGCGCAGGCAATTGCCGATG
>DATATO010000042.1:0-2420 GCA_036268755.1 Mycobacteriales bacterium
CGGTCAATCCGCCGACGCTGGTGTGGCCCAATCGCATCGCTCGGGCACGCGCGGCCTTGAGCCGATCCTGAAGCCCGGAGATCGACAACCCCAGGCGTTTGGCCGCTTGTTTGAGCAACAGCGGCTCCGGGGTGTGCTGGGGCGGCCAACTCAGATGCTGTTCGAACACCGTGCGCAGCGCCTCGTTTTCAGCAGGAGAAAGCTCTCCAGGAGGGTCGACTCGGTCGGTCTGGGTGAGTTCCATCGAGGGGATCGGCCCGGCGGGGCTCACCGCGCGATCATCGGACTCCAGCAGCACCCAGTGTTGCGACGAGGCTGTGTCGGGAAGCATCCGCAACGCGACCAACGGCCAGTTGACCGCTGCTTGCCGCTGCGCGCGGCGGGGTGCCTGCCCCCACGGGTAGAGCACCGCGCCATTACGGTTCGCCACTTCGAGCTCCCAGCAGTGCTCGGTAGCTCGAGCGCTCAGCGCCCGTCGCGAGATCCCGCCATTGGGCACCGCGACGCCTATAGCCAGATCACCCTCACGCCCTATCTCCACCCGCTCGCCGGCCGAAAGCAGCCGCGCCGATGTCACCCGCAGACATCCGACGGGGCCCTCCCTCACCACCACCCAGGACGCACACACGACCGCGCCTTCCTGCCAAGTCCGCACCCGACCGCGACTACCCGGCAGTGGCGCGGATTCTCACAACACCCTCCGAGTATCAGCCCACGAGGTAACCATGTCTGAATTTTGGGTCGGCCCCGCTGACGCCCCAGACACCTACCAGCTGGTGAGCTTGCTCGGTAGTGGTGGCGAAGGCGAAGTATGGAAGGCAATTCTGCCCCTCTCGGCCGAAGGCCGCCGCTTCGTCGCGGTCAAGATCACACCCGGGCGTCCCGCCGGCGCAGATACCGAGCAGTTCAGCCATCTTGTGCAGAGTCTCTCCCACCCCGGCTTGGTTCGGGTCACCCATGTGTTCGGTGGACCAGCCAGACACAGGAAAGGCGAAAGGTCCACCGGGAATGTGCCCGTGGCCCAGTTCGAGTACGTGGTCATGGATTACATCGACGGTATCAACCTGCGCGAATGGGTCGCCGAGCATCCCGACACGCCGGTATCAGAGCGACTGCGGCTGCTCGGGATGGTCGCGGCGGCACTCGACGACATGCACTCGGGCGCCATGACTGAGGTCGCGCTCGCTCACGGCGACGTCAAACCCGCCAATATTGTCGTGCGCGCTGACGGCTCCGCAATTCTGGTAGATCTCGGGCTGACCCGGCTCACCGATGCCGCCGATGAGATCAGCGGGCATAGTGCCGCTTACGCCGCACCTGAACTCCGAATCCCTGGAGGCCGGTCCACGCCGGCGTCGGACCGGTATGCCTTCGCGCTCACCACCGCACACCTACTCACTGGCCAACCACCTCCCGTAGGCCCCGGCGGATGGCTTGATCAGGACGCGCTATCCGCCCAGCTGAAGTCCACTGCGTTGACCGCGCGACGCCACCAGCTCGCCCAGGCTGTGATGGACGTACTCGCCGCGCCGGCGGAGGCACGAAACTGCCCGCTGAGGTCGTGGCTAGACAGCACCATCGACTCCCTGTCCCAGATCACGGAATCCGCACCGAGCAGTGCGTGGCGTCCCGTCACCGCAGCGGGGCGGTCTACCAGCGTCGCCCCCAGCGACGCAGCACGGGCGCCGTCGCCGGGGTCTCTGCACGCATCGGCCCCACCCCAGGGGCTGTGGCAACGCGCGGCAACTTCCACCCAATCCCCTTTAAAGCGCTACCTCAATCCATTCCGTGCGAAATGCCATCAAGCGCCGATCAAGGAGCGCGGAACGATGCATCCAACAGATTCCGACAACGCAGAACTGGACACCGCGACCAACCGTAGGCGACGCAAACCCTTCTACGTCATTGCGACCTTGCTCGTCGTGACACTTGCCGCGGGCGCGTGGATCATCATACCCAAAGCGGCTCCTTCGCCGAGAAGCGAAATTTTCGCCGCGCCGGCCGATTCACCCGGAGATAATCCTTTTGCTCGCGGACTATCTTTGCCGCAAACACCGTCAATCGAGACGGTGAATACACCGCCGACCAGCTCAGGAGCGACGCCAAGCGTAGCGGCGGACACGCCGGGAGTCTACGCCAGAGTCCAGAGTGCCCCCACCTATGACACAACTAAACTCGCCTCGCAGATTCAGGATGATCCACAGAAAACGACCGCATTCAGTTCCGGCGCCAAGGCTCAACCGGGAACAATAAATTCCTTCCTGAGCGGCCTGCAGGCGATGTATCTAACTAGCACTATTCGGGTGACTTACTACACATACGTTAATGGATCGTTGGTGGCTCTACAGGCCGTACTGCAGCCAACAACTCTGGTTTTGGTCGATAAGTTCGGAAATCCAGTTGTTCGAGTCGTCGGCGGA
>DATATO010000043.1:0-11421 GCA_036268755.1 Mycobacteriales bacterium
GACTCCCAGATCCCGTGGCTGATCGCCTGTCTGGCCGTGGGAATCGGGATAAACCTGCTGGTGCGCGATGTGTTACTCACCGATCTGCCTCAGAAGTTGTTCCCCCGGTTGTTGCGATCCCTGCAGGCTCAGGCGGGAATCGTGGTGATTGCGCTGCACGCGGCGGTGTCCGCTGAGGCCGTCGACCCGCCGTCGCGTCGACGGCTGGGGCGCCGGCTCGACGCTCTCGGCGTGGCCGCGGGGATGGTCGAAGAAAAGATAGAGGAGGCTTCTGTACGTGTCCTGCCGCCGATCAGTAACTCGGAGCTGACCCTGCGGATTTTCGATTTCGAACTGGCAGTGGAGCGGCTCGCCGCCGTCTTGACGCCGGTACTCGACGGACAGCGAGAGCTGACGCCGAGCACACGGGCCCGTGTCGGCGCCGAGTTGCGGTGGTTGGGTCACCTACTGCAGCACCTACCCCCGCCACCGGAACCCGCGGTGACTGAGGCGGACACGGTCGAGATCGATAGCGAGCTGTCCGACTACGAGCGTCGGGTCTTTACCGCGCTCCACCATCTGGATGAAGCGTGCTCCAACGTCACGTCTCCGCATGCCGAGGACGGGAATCTTCTCGAGGAGGCCGAGTCGACTGCCTCCGATACCGAATCGGCCGCCGCCGCATCCGGCGAGGCGGCGGTGCCGGGCAGTTGGCTCGATCCCACCAGACGGCAGGCGATCCAGGTCGGGGTGGCCACCTCCTTGGCTGCGATAGCGGGCGAACTCATCTCGCCGGCCCGCTGGTATTGGGCGGTGATCACGGCCTTCGTTATCTTCACCGGCACTCGTTCACGGGGCGAGATCCTCACTAAAGGATGGCAGCGACTGCTCGGCGCGTTCGGCGGCGCCGTCCTGGGCTCGTTGCTGGCGTCGCTGCTGCACGGCAACGTGATCGCCACCGGAATCGTGATGCTGACGCTGCTGTTCATCGGCGTGTACCTGATGCGACTCTCGCCCGGATTTCTGGTTTTCTGCATCACCGGCATGCTTGCCCTGCTCTATCATCTGCTCGGCCGTTCGGTGGTTGAGCTGCTCGAACTGCGGGTGGCGGAGACAGCGGTCGGTGCCGTTATCGGGATCGCGGTGGCCTTTGCGGTGTTGCCACAGAGCACTCGCGATCTTGTCAGTGCGAACGTGACGGCCTTCCTAGATCAACTGGGCGGCTTGATGACGACGGCCGTGCGGCGCCTCACAGGAGCTGCCGTGGCGTCGGAGACACCTCTGCTGGAATCGCGGGCAGTAAGGGCCGCCTTCCGGGCCGTCCGGAGCAGTAGCCGACCGCTGACTCATGGCTGGCTCGGCGTGGCAACTCGCTCTGGCTTTCGCTTCACCCTGCGGGCGTTGAGCGCCTGCGATCACTATGGTCATCGCCTAGCCTGGCTGGCCGACCGGTGGCCGGGAGGCATCACGGACACCGAGCTGCGGGCACAGTGTGAGTCGGCGGTGGCCGAGGTAACGGCTAATATCGCCGTGCTATCCGATTGGTTTCGCCATGGCGATTCGGGTGTCATCCGCGTCGCGGCCTCGCTAGACCTCGTCGAGGATGCGGCGGCCCGGGTCTCGCCGCAACAACGCCGGCACGCATTGTCAGCGCTCCGGTTCATGCGCCGGATCGACGGCGCGATCACGGCCTTCGCGGATCGGGTGGGGTTACCCAACGAATCCGCCTTCCAGCCGGCCGACGACGCCACGGCCGCACAGTCGCCAACGGCTCCTGAAGGTCCGAAACCGGCAAAACGGGTCTCTAATACTTCACGGCATCGCATCGATTGAGGTGTGGCACGGTGGAAAACTGTGGGTCAACTATTGAGTTGATGGTTAACTATCGACCATGATTCTACGTCTTGGGTGTTCCGTCCTGTTAGCAGCGGGAGTGGCGCTTGCGGGTCCGGCTAGCGCCGCCGCAGCTGCGCCGGAGTTTCCCGGTTCGGATCAGGTGGCGTACGCAACCCCAGCCGGTTCGGACTATTGGACGCCGGCCCGGATGAAGGCCGCCACCCCGGCTCCTGCCCCCACCGTCCCCGCGGGCCCGACCGGCCAAGTCGCGCGCCACCCGTGGGCCGCGCCGGTGCCACAGGCCAAGAAATGGTCGGGCGGCGGTGCGGTCCTCAAGACGGTCGGGCGAGTCTTTTTCAGTACCAAGGATGCAGATCTGGCTTGCAGCGCGTCGGTGGTCACCTCCGCCAACCGCGACACCGTCGTGACGGCCGGGCATTGCGTGTATTTGGGCGCCACTCAGGAGATAAGCAACTGGGTATTCGTGCCCGGTTACTACGACGGGGACGCTCCGTACGGGAAATGGTCGGCCCAGCAGCTCACCCCTACCCCTGGGTGGAAGCAGAATCAGAACGACCTTAACGAAGATGTCGGGTTCGCCAGGGTGCAGCCGTTGAACGGCAAACACTTGGAAGATGCGGTCGGCAGCAACGCCATCGGTTTCGATACACCCATAGGAGATACCGTTTGGTCGTTCGGCTATCCCGCCCAGCGCACCTTCAACGGCGAATTTTTGTACTACTGCCGGGGCGCGACCCGGGCTAACACCCACGAAACGAGTAGCACGGATATCGGAATCGATTGCGACATGAACGGCGGCTCCTCGGGGGGGCCATGGATGGCGAAGCTCAACCCTAAGACCGGCGGCACCGTGGTATCGGTGAACAGCTTCGGCTACGACGACCTGCCCAGCGTGATGTGGGGACCGCGCTTCGACGCCAGCATCAAGGCGGTATACAACACGGTGCAGGCGGCTTAGGCCACGGGCGCCTTCAGGAGCGGGAGTGAGGCCGAAATGTGGTCGAATCCGGCAGCTATGGGGGCTGCCCCCCCAGATGCGGATTGGTATTCACCTAGTTTTCACTCCGGGTCGGCGATGACAGGGTTGAGATATGAATACACCCAAGTACCTCAAAAATTTAGTCGCCGCATGGCCTATGTTTCGGGTCGAAGCAAGGCATGGCCTCGAGACGGTGGTTGCGGTCGTCGCCGTCTTTGCCGTGCTCAGACTGTCGTTCGCGGAACCGTGGTTTCACCCATCGTGGGAGATATCAGTTCCGCACAATCCTGTGCTGCGCATCCTGATACCAATACTGATAGGCATTGCGGCCGTATATCTAGTGGCGGGCGTGCTCAGCTTGGCTCGCTTAATCGGCCCTTTGGAACGGTCACGCGCCCGACGTCTCGGTAGCAATGTGACAGCGCCGCGGATGCTCGTGGAGCGTAAGCGTGGTCTGTTTGGCTGGGTGAACCAGCAGACTGGCGATATCAACGCCTGGCGTGCGCTGTTGTATGTGATTCTTAGCTGCGCGGCGGTAGCGGTCTCATGCTTTTTTGCATACGTGGTGTTTCTTCCGGAAAACTCTAATACGTTCCGGCCACTTGATCTGTCTCCGCCAAAGATTCTCCTCAACATTTTTGTCCTCTTCTTCGCACTGGTCTTTTTAGGACGATTAAGCAAGCATCTAGTTCGGATTTTGTTGGGTCCCAGCAGCGCGGAATACGCACAGGCGTTTCGGCTTCGCCGCGATCAAGCAGTAGAGACGGCATTGGGCGACCTCAAGCGGGTGCTGTTCGCCGTTGCGATAAGAATTGAGTGTGCCAATCGCCAGCTATTCATCTCCGCTACATCTTCGCGCCATTCTGTTGCCCGAGGGCGAGGAGCGGGACCTGTGGATAGTGGGAGACCGGCTGACCTATGAGCCGATATCCGGCGCCCACACGATCTCAACTACCGGCTGGGCCATTCCGGGCCTGGTCGACGCACACTGCCATATCGGGCTCGGCCCCGGTGGGCCGGTGTCCCACGTTGCGGAGGCGCGTGAGCTTGCCATCCAGAATCGTGACGCCGGGATTCTGACGATTCGCGACGCCGGTTCCCCCATCGACTATGCGGAATTGGACGACGACGTCGAGCTTCCACGGTTGCTACGCGCCGGACGGCACATTGCGGCGCCGAGGCGTTACCTCCGCGGCCTGGCCATCGAATGTGCGCCCGAGCAGCTTGCCGCCGAGGCGGCCGGGCAGGCCCGTGCCGGCAACGGCTGGGTCAAAATCGTGGGGGACTGGATCGACCGGTCGCTCGGCGATCTCGCTCCCGCCTACGACGACGGAACCATCGCCGCGGCGGTAACGGCCGCGCACGCCGCCGGCGCCCGGGTTGCCGTGCATACCTTCAGCGAGGCTGCCCTGCCCGGTCTCATCGCGGCCGGCGTGGACTCCATCGAGCACGGCACCGGGTTATCGCCCGAACTTGTCGGCCAAATGGCCGAGAAGGGCATCGCGCTGGTGCCCACGCTGACCAACATCGCGAACTTTCCCCACTACGCCGCCCAGGGCGAACCGAAGTTCCCCCGATACGCCAACCATATGCGGTCGCTGCATGCCGGATTTCCCGCTGTCATTGCCGCCGCATACGACGCCGGGGTTCCCATCTATGCGGGCACCGACGCCGGGACGGTGGTGGCGCACGCCCAGCTGCCGAGTGAGATCGGTCGTTTGCACGCGGCGGGAATGTCCGCCGCCGACGCCCTGGCTGCCGGATCCTGGCGCGCACGGGAGTGGCTTGGCCTGACGGGCCTGGTCGAGGACGGGCTGGCCGACGTCGTCGTCTATCCGCGAGATCCACGTGTGGACCTTGGCGTGCTCGCCGAACCTAGTCGGATAGTGCTGCGTGGTCGGCTGATCCGCTGACGCAGCCTTATCGGTGCGTTACTTTTGCGTCGTAGATAACGACCTCGCCGGCGGCGTCCGGGGCGTCCCCCTTGTCCGGGTTGGACTGTGTGTAGCACCCGGTCTTGAAGTAGTACCCGCTGCCGGAACCGGCGACATCGAACTCCAGCTTCTTTTGACCGTTATAGGAGATGGCTATCTTGCCGCTTGCCACCATGATGTCTAGGGCGTACTGAGTGCCGAGCGTGTAGTTGTCATCGAGGCAGGTCGGCTGCTCCTTGCCGCCGTATCGCACGCATAGCGCCACCTTCCCTTTGGCATGTAGACCGTCCGCCAGCACCTCGACGATGTCGTCGCTGGCGTCGTGGATCTGTGCCGTAACTACCTGGGGTTTGACCGGGGGTAGCTCGGTCACCGCTTGTTTAACTGATAACGTATGCGTGCCGGATTTGGCGTTCCATGCGGCCTCCGAGGCACCGTTCATCTCCCGCAACTCGGACCGTGGGTAGCTGGAGTTAGGAGTGGTTGACCCGCCCACGGTGGCCCGGAACATAATGCCGCGACCCGCATCGTCAAGCCGAAAGTTCTTATCGGTGTAGCTTGCCAGCTCCGGGTAGCTATGTTCGCTGCTGCCGTCGGGCAGCTGCAGCTTCCAGGTGCTGAGATCGAACACGTCCCCGGGTTTCGTCGCGCGGGGCTTAGCTGCGGTGGCTGGAGCCGCGGGTTGAATGGGCGGCGCAGCCAGCGCGGGCTCTACCGCGGGCGGCGCTGGAGCTGCGGCGGCCGGGGGTGCGGTTGCGGGCGTCGGGACGGCCTCCACAGGGGTCTGGTCGCCGGAGCCTACGTTGTCGTCGCTGGCTTCACTGGCGTTGATCCTCGGCTCTGCCTGGCCCGTGGCCTCGGCTACGGGAGAAGCTACGGGGCCGATATCGGGTTGATCGGGCGGCGTTGTTTGGCGCGCTGCCAGGGCAGCCACTAGTGCAATGAGACCGGCTATGACTTTCGCTAACACCGCCATGACGTCCATCTTGTTACTTAGACGGAGCCGAGAACCCGGGCTGCGTCGAAGAATGTCCGGTCGGTGGACCCCGTGGTGACCGGGAGCACGATGGCTCGCTCTCACCGTGGTTATGAGTCAACCGTCACCGATCGGCAAGATATGGCGAGGCTGCACGCTCGTTTTGGAATTGAGCCGTCCGAGCCAAATAGCTAACGTCAATAGGGCCTTGTCATCGGCTGCTAGAACTGGTCGTCGTCTACCGGATAACGCTTGCCCGCTAGGGCCTTGCGTGCCTAGGCCTGCTTGCCCGGCTTGGAACTTTGGTCGTTCTCCGCCCACATGACCTGATTCGCCAGCAGATTCCAGGCGCGGCCCGAGTTCTCCATGCCGTTGACTAGCCACTGTTCCTGCTCCTGACCCGTCATGGTCTGCGCGGGATTCTCGGCCTCGGCGAGCGTCTTGGGCTGATAGCTCCGATACTGCCTGGTGTCAACCACATGCATGGTCGCCAATTGGCCGAAGTTCAGCCGGCGATACGCCTGCATGCCGAGTTGGTTGGGCATGGCGGGCGCCGGCCTTGAACCGATAGAAGTACTCGCTATCGGGCGACAGGCCGCCCGCCTCCGCGTGCACGCTGTGCCCGCTGTCCGGCTGAGCGAGTTCCGACCCGCGGGCCCGTACGAGACTGAACTGCTCGTCCTCGGCCACCTCCCAGGCCACCTCGACCACCCGGTTGGGCATTCCGCCACCGGTTAGCGGGGTGGGAGCGAGCCTGGTCCACAGCACCACCCCGTCCGGAAGGGGATCACCCGAGCTAACGCCCATCGCGAACATTCCCGACGGCAAGGGGGTACCGTCCGTTGGGCCCAAAGGCGCAGCCCACGTTTCGGTAGAACGCAGTAGTACGGGTGAGGCGACACCTAAGGCGCCTGCGAACAACAGCCCGCGCCGCGACATACCGCCGGAGCTGGAGTTGGGGGAATTCACGTAAAGAATCTATCGGAGGCAGTGCGCATATCAGGAAATTACTCCCAGGCCAAGACAGAAATCTTCCGAACGCTCAATCTTGGGAATTTCAGGTGCACCGGGTCGCCACGTGTCTCGACCTTCCGCCTACGATATTGCGGTATGTCACCTCGCGCAGCTGTGTTAACCCCCCAGGCGGAAGACTTCCCTCGCTGGTTTCAGGACGTAATCGCCAAGGCTGAGCTCGCGGACAACGGCCCGGTGCGCGGCACTATGGTCATCCGGCCCACCGGCTATGCCCTCTGGGAGCGGATCCAGGCCGAAGTTGACACCCGAATCAAGGCCGCCGGCGCCAAGAACGCCTACTTTCCGCTCTTCATCCCCGAGAGCTACCTGCAGCGCGAGGCCGAGCACGTCGAGGGCTTCAGCCCCGAACTGGCCGTGGTGACCCACGGCGGGGGCAAGCAGCTCGAGGAGCCGGTGGTGGTCCGCCCCACCAGCGAGACGGTGATCAACAGCTTCTTCTCCAAGTGGGTGCAGAGCCATCGCGACCTCCCGCTGCTCGTCAACCAGTGGGCCAACGTGGTGCGCTGGGAGCTGCGGCCCCGGCTGTTCCTGCGCCCCACCGAGTTCCTGTGGCAGGAGGGGCACACCGCCCACGCCACCGAGGACGAGGCTCGCGCCTATGCCCGCCAGATTTTGCACGAGGTCTACCAGGACTTCATGGTGAACGTGTTGGCGATCCCGGTGGTCGTCGGCCGCAAGACGATCCGCGAGCGGTTCGCCGGTGCCGCCCACACCTACTCGCTGGAGTCCATGACCGGCGACGGTAAGGCGCTGCAGATGGGCACCAGCCACGAGCTGGGCCAGAATTTCGCTCGCGCATTTGGTATCAACTACCTCTCGGCCGCCGGGGTCTCCGAACACGCCTGGACCACGTCGTGGGGCAGCTCCACCCGCATGGTGGGTGGTCTGATCATGTGCCACGGCGACGACAATGGCCTGCGGATTCCGCCGTTGTTGGCGCCCACGCAGGCGTTGGTGATGGTCGTCAAGGACACCGACATCGGCGAGGTTAGCGCGGCTGCTCACAAGATCTACGAGGCCCTGGCCGGGGCCGGCGTTCGGGCGGAGCTGGACGATCGGGTCGACATCCAGTTCGGCCGCCGCGCGGTGGACGCCGAGCTCAAGGGCATCCCGGTACGTATCGAACTGGGTCCACGGGACCTGGCCGAAGGCAACGCCACGCTGGTGCGGCGAATCGTGGGTAACAAGACTCCGATCTCGATCGACGGCGCCGTGGGCGCGGTCGTCAACGCGCTCGAGGACGGTCAGCAGGCGCTCTACGATCAGGCGCTCGAGTTCCGCCGCAGCCGCACCGTGGAGGTGGACAGCCTCACCGAGATTGCCGAGGCGGCGGCGGGCGGTTGGGTTCGTGCGCCATGGGATTCGGTCCGCGGCGCGGGTGAGGTTGGACTCGCCGGTCAGGGTGTCACGGTTCGTTGCCTTACTCGTGAGGACGGCGGCGTACCCGACTCCGAGGATGAGCAGGACTTGGTCGCCTTTCTAGCCCGGGCGTACTGAGTCCGCTGACCGAACGTACCCAAGTACACAAATCCGCACTCAGCTCGGTAGTGATCCTTTAGGTTGCCTCTATGAGCCTGAGGTGGTTGATGCGCTCCCATGCCTATAGTCTCCGGCGCGCCGCAGCCAGCGCACGGCACACACTGGCTGACGAGGCAGTGGTAGACGACGTGGTGCTCGGAGCGTGCCTGCCAGAGTTTTTGCAGCCAGCGCCGAAAAGCAGGGGTCACACGGTACTCCCGTATCACCCGGATCTGCCGAAGCGCAGCCTCGTCTACGATCCTCGAACCAGCGGTCTGCCCACACAGAGCATCTACACCAATCGAGCTTCGACCGAAATCCTCGACGAGCTGAGGAGCCTCCGGGGTGAGCCTGTTTCGACGAGACGTTCATGGGCGGATCCGTGGGCCTGTGCGGGGGGTGAACGCGAGTTATGGGCTGCCGCACGCCTGCGCAATGGTTCGCGGTTGCTCGTGCTGCCGCGCCGTGGCCAGGCACACCTTTACTCCAGCTCGGATTCGCGATGGTCACCGGCCCCGGACCGGATTTCTGAACGACTCTGCAACGCGGTCGGCAGAATATCGGAGCCGGCTTACTCAAAGCTTGCCTCCGTGCGAAGCTGCTTTGAGGATGAGCTCCACACTTATCAATTAAGTGAGGCAGATCTTTACGACTATGTGAGCACTCAACTACTGGTTCCACCGTCGAAGTCGAGTCGGGCGGTGAAGCAAGGCACCAAAGACTGGATGGGCGAGTTCCAGGAGGCGGCCGAGGGAGAACTATACAAGCGCGCCGGAGGGTACTGGGCGACGGCGAAGACGGCTAAGGCCGCGCTTGAGCGGGGAGGCCATGATATTCCGCATGAGGAGTACCCCCAGCTCAGGCATCAACCGTCGTCCGACATCGTTGATGTGGGGCTGTTGGTTACCACCGCTATATCGCCGGGCGTGGGATCCCTGGTCGGTCACCCGGTGGGTGTGGCTTCGACGGTCTGCTTAGGCTCGATAGGACTCTATGCGGGGAAAAAGATGGTGCAATACGGACGCCCTGTAATTTACAAGTCCACCGAGCGTCCGAAGCTCCGTGCCGGCACTGAGCGAAGCGTGGGTGTGCCGGAGGTGTCGTCCCCCTCCGCCCAGGGTAGACCCGAGACAAAGGGGCAGCGCACCGCCAGGTTCCGCAGGGGCCAGGGTCGGTAAGAAGAAGACGAGGGTTCGCGTGTAGTTCGGGGCAGGCGCTGGGCTAAGCTGATACATCGAACTACTCGTCGCACAGGTCCCTCTCACCGGTACGGCGCGAGTCCTCAAGTGGCACCTGCCGACGCGCCCCACTCGTGGTAGGTCACTTACCCGCACATTCTTCTCAGGAGTAATCGAACTACCGTGGCCACCAAGATTAGACTTATGCGGTTCGGCAAGATCCGCACTCCGCAGTACCGCATCATTATTTGTGATTCGCGCAAGAAGCGCGACGGCAAGTACATCGAGGCCATTGGGCAGTACCGCCCGAAGGAAGAGCCGTCGTTCATCTCCGTCGACTCCGAGCGTGCGCAGTACTGGCTCGGCGTCGGCGCGCAGCCGACCGACACCGTGCTGGCTCTGCTCAAGCTGACCGGTGACTGGAACCGCTTCAAGGGCCTGCCGGCCGAAGACCGCGTCAAGGTTGCCGAGCCCAAGCAGTCGCGCTCGGAGCGTGCCGAGTCGGCCGCCGTCCGCGTGCAGGAGCTCGCCGCCCAGCAGGAGAAACTCAAGGCCGAGAAGAAGGCCAAGAAGGCCGACGACAAGGCGAAGTCCGAGAAGACCAAGGCGGAGAAGCCGGCCAAGCCCAAGGCCGAGAAGGCCCCCAGGACCAAGGCCGACGCGCCTGCGAGCGCGGCGACCGAGGCCGCCGCCCCGGTGGCCGACGCTTCGGCATAGCGGCATTCCCGGTGGGGCGACCAGGCGGTCGCCCCACCGTATTTTGCTGCCAATAGGATTGGCCGCAATGCCTCCTCGGCTTTGCGGAGTGCCCGTCTGGACACCCCGCACGCACGACACAGATTCAGGAGACACGCCCAGTGCTCGCGCAAGCCCTAGATCACCTCGTTCGGGGAATCGTCGACAATCCGGACGACGTCGTGGTTGAGCTGATCCCACAGGGCAAGAACCGCATCCTCGAGGTGCATGTTCACCCCGACGACGTGGGTAAAGTCATTGGCCGCGGCGGCCGCACCGTTAAGGCGCTGCGCCAAATCATGGGCAGCGTGGGCGGCCGCGGCATTCGCGTCGAGATCGTCGACGACGATGTCGAAGGTCCCGTCGGATCGTCCGTGTGAACCTATGTTGCTGTTGACCGGCCGAATCGGCCGGCCGCACGGGGTGCGGGGCCTGGTGACCGTCGAGGTCGTGACCGACTCACCCGCACAGCGCTTCGCGGTGGGTGCGTCTCTCATTGCAGAGCCGGCCGGTTCTGGGCCGCTCACGGTAACTCATCAAGGCTGGAGCGGGAAAACCCTCCTGCTCGGCTTCGACGGGGTGGACGGCCGCGATTCCGCCGAGGCACTGCGGGGTACCGAGCTGTATGTGGACTCCGATCAGATTCCCCCGCCCGACGATCCAGAGATCTTCCCTGACCATCAGCTGATCGGGCTGAGCGCGCAGCGCCTCGACGGTGAGGTCCTCGGTAAGGTCATCGAGGTGCGGCATGGACCCGGCAGCGACTATCTCGTGCTTTCCCATGACGGCAGGGAGGTTCTGGTGCCGTTCGTATGGGCCATCGTGCCAGAGGTCGATCTGGCCGGCGGCAGGGTCGTCATCGACCCGCCCGCGGGCCTGCTCGAGCTGTAGATAGCTGTCGGCAAGGTGTGACATGTTGCCGGTTTGACGCCATGGTGGTGGATGTGTACATAGACATCGTCTCGATTTTCCCGGACTACTTCGCGCCGTTGGATCAGGCGCTCATCGGTAAAGCCCGCGAGGGCGGCACCCTCTCCATCGATATCTATGACCTTCGCCGTTGGACCGGCGATCTCCACCGGACCGTCGACGACACTCCCTATGGCGGCGGCGGCGGCATGGTCATGCTGCCACAACCATGGGGCGAGGCACTGGACGACTTACGCTCCGACCCGAATAAGCCCGAGCCGAGACTCGTCGTCCCTACCCCTTCGGGTAAGCCCTTCACAC
>DATATO010000044.1:0-6042 GCA_036268755.1 Mycobacteriales bacterium
GCCGGCTATCGCCGGCGGCGTCGTAAACATCATAGCGGGCGTTCTGTGACCAGTTGCGCGGCTATCGACTTTGCGTGCTCGATATCGGGCCCCGGCCCCGGAACAAAGACACATCGACGGTAATACTCCAGCTCACGCAGGCTCTCCCGGATGTCCGCGAGCGCGCGATGTGCCAGCCCCTTCTGCGGCTGGGCGAAATAAACCCGCGGGTACCAGCGCCGACTCAACTCCTTAAGGGAGGACACGTCAACCATGCGGTAGTGCAGGTAATCGTTCAACTTCGGCATGTACTGCTTCAGAAAAGCCCGATCCGTGGCGATGGAATTGCCGCACAGCGGCGCGGTCTTCGCGTCCGGCACGTAACGCTTGATATATGCCAGCACCTGCTGCTCGGCCGCTGCCAATCCGACGGCAGAAGCGCGGACCTCGTCGGTGAGCCCCGAGCGACCATGCATGGTGGCGACTACCTCCTCCATGCCCGTCAGGCGCTCCTCGTCGACATGAATCACGATGTCGATACCGTCGCCGAGAACGTTGAGCTCGGAGTCCGTGACGAGCGCCGCTACCTCGATCAACACATCTCGTTCCGGCCGCAGCCCGGTCATCTCGCAGTCGATCCACACCAAGCGATCGGTCGTCTTGTCGGTCATCCGGCTACTGTATGGCCTCCCACCTTCCTATGTGAACGATGGGTTGAGCGGCCGCAACAGCCAGGCTAAGTCAGCCCACGGTAGCTGCGGCGATGTCGGACCAGCGGCTCCTGATCGACATCGAGATAGTCCACTGAAGTGATTTCCGCCACAACAATATGATGGTCGCCGGCGAGGATTCGTTGTACGGTTTGACACTCAAGCGCCATCACCGCATCATCCACTATCAGCGCATGACTGGCCGCGCCCCGATGATGAGCCTCGCCCTCCAGCAGGAGCCGGGCGCTGGGCCGCCCGCGGGCCGCACACCGCCCCGCCAGATGCCGTTGTGCCTGCGCAAGCACGGTTAAAGCCCATCGCGGACTGCGCGACATCACCTCGCCGAAGTATGAATCCCGATCCGTGCAAACCGAGATCAGGGGTGGGTCTAGCGAGACCGACACCAGCGAGCTCGCGGTGGTAACGAGGTCATCGAGATCGTCCCGCACCGCCACTAGACAGACCCCGGCGGGAACCTGCGACATCGCGTCCATGAACTGGTGAGGCTGTAACAAATGCGAACCATTTTCAGACATCGTTACGTACGTTACGTTGCCTCGGCGACGAGCGCGGGGAATCTTCGACCAGAAGTTGGTGTTGTAGGAAACGTCGATGATGTGACGGCGAGAGGTGGGACAGATGGCGCAGCTTACGAATGATCACGACGGCCGGTCTGTTAGCTTTAACCGCGCCGCCAGCGCGCCCGATCGCGACTTGGTGGGCACATACCTCCATGAGATTAGCCAAACCCCCCTGTTAGATGCTGAGACCGAAGTAGAACTTTCTTCCGCCATCGAGGTGGGTCTGTATGCCGAATACCTGCTGGCAGAGGGCATCAAACCCGAGTGTGACGCGTCCGAGCAAGAGCTGCGACAGTTGGCCTCTGCGGGCAAAAGAGCCAAAGACGCATTTATTCTCGCGAATTTGCGGCTCGTGGTTTCTATCGCCCGTCGCTACATGCGTTCAACTATGCCGCTGCTCGACCTGATCCAAGAGGGCAATGCCGGCCTGGTGCGGGCGGTGGAAAAGTTCGACTACCGCAAGGGCTTCAAATTCTCCACCTATGCCACCTGGTGGGTGCGTCAGGCCATTAGCCGCGCCATCGCACAGCAGGCGCGGGTGGTACGACTGCCCGTTCACCTCGTCGAAGAGATCAACCGGTTGCGCAACGTCCGTCGCGATCTTACGCGTGAGCTGGGGCGGGACCCGGAGCTCGGCGAGCTCGCCAAGGCCTTAGGCGCCCAGCCGGGACGGGTGGAGGAGATAACCTCCTACGCTCGCGAAACGGTGAGCCTGGACACGCCCGTGGGTGAAGACGAAGATACTTCGTTGTCGGATCTTGTCGCCGACACCGACGTCCCCTCGCCGGAGGAAGAAGTGATTGCCGGCGCGGAGCGCATCAGGCTCAATCAGATGCTGACTCGACTCAACCCCCGCGACGCCACGATCATTCGCGGCCGGTTCGGGCTCGACGACGGCCGCCAACGGTCGCTGACGGAGATTGCGAGCGGCCTCGGCCTGAGTCGGGAGCGGGTGCGGCAGCTCGAGTCTGCCGCACTGCGGGACCTACGAGCGCGCATGAACGATTCCCCCACCATGCTGCGAGCCGCATAGACTCGTCTCATGGCGGAACTCCCGGAGTACATGTGGGCGGCATTTATCCAGCGGCCGGGGGCGGCGGAGAGCATTGTTTTCGGCGAGCTTCCGCTTCCCTCACCCGGGCCCACGGACGTGCTCGTCCGAGTAAGCGCGGTCGGCGTCAATCATGTGGACACCTTCATTCGCTCGGGCGCCTACCGGACGCGGCTGCCTCGCCCCTTCGTCGTGGGCCGTGATGCGGTGGGGGAGGTGGTGTCCTGCGGGCGGGGAGTCACTGGATTCGTCGAAGGCGACACAGTCTGGACTAACAGCCTGGGGCACGACGGTCGACAGGGCGCCGCCGCGCAGTATGCGGTCGTGTCCGCCGGCCGGCTGTATTCGGCCCCGAAGGGTCGCGATCCCGTGGAGATTGCCGCTGTTGTTCATCCGGCCGCCACTGCCTACCTTGCGTTGTTCCGGCACGCTCACCTGCATGCCGGCGAGACGATATATATCGCCGGTGGGGGAGGTGGTGTCGGGTCGGCCCTGATTGAGCTCGCCAGCGCGGCCGGCGCACGCGTCCTCGCCTCGGCGAGGCCGGCCGATCATGCCCGCTGCCGTGCCTGCGGCGCGGAGGAGGTCTTCGACTACCGATCGGACGACCTCCTCGGCCGGCTGCGCGAATATGCCCCGAAAGGCGTCGACGTATATATCGACACCTCGGGACGCAACGACCTACCGACCGCCGTAGGCCTGCTGGCTTACGGCGGTCGCGTTGTGCTTCTGGCCGGGATGTCTAGCCGTTCGGAGCTACCCGTCGGCCCGTTGTATGTCAAGGACGCATCGGTACTCGGATTTGCGATCAGCAATGCGGCCGTTACGGATCTGGCTGTGGCGGCCGACCGCATCAACTCCCTCTTGGCGTCCGGCGCGCTGGCGTCGACCTCGCTGGAGCGCCTCGAGCTCCGCGACGCGGCACTTGCGCATCGCCGATTGGAGTCCGGCGAGGTCCACGGCGGGACCCGCCTCGTGCTGGAGCCGCCCCTATAGGACTAGTGCAGAGCGATGATCACTCCAATGATGAGGCCGCCCAGCATGGGCACCACATGCGCGGCCACGATGATTCCGATAATCCAGCCGGTTTTTTGTTTGGGCGGTGCCGGATAGGAGTAGGGGGCCTGGCCGTACCCCGGGTAGGGCACCCCGGGGTACGGCCACTGTTGCGGTGACTGCGGATTCTGTCCGGGTTGTGCCATCTCTACAGCGTAGGGCCAGGTACCAGCCGTTGCTAGAGACGGACGTATGAGCCGTATCGACCCAGACAGCCCAGTGTGACGGGGCTCGCTAGGTGCCCCACACCAGCCATGCTCCGAACGCGCCCAGTGCCGCGGCGGCGCAGGCCGCCGCGACGCTGACGGCGATGTTCGCCGCTGCGTAACCCGGGCTCCGCTCCTGGACCAGTCGGACCGTCTCGTAGCTGAACGTGGAGTAGGTCGTCAAGGCCCCGCAGAAGCCGGTGCCCAGCAAGGCCATTATCGAATCCGAAACCCCGTGTTGTGCTATGCCCGCTGCCAGTAGCCCGAGCAGCAGCGAGCCTGCGACGTTGACACTTATCGTCCCCCAGGGCATGGCCGACGTATGGCGGGACTGTATGGCCCGATCGGTGAGGTAGCGCAGCGGCGCCCCCACCATGGCCCCCATAATCACCAGCAGACCTGTCATTGTGCGTCCCGCGTTCGAAACACCCACCTGGCGCAGGCGAGGCCTAGCCAGGTGGCCGCGAGCGCACCCGCCAGCGTGCCAAGGGTGTACCCCAAGGCGAGCCCCACTTCGCGACGGGCGACGAGCTGGCCGGCGTCTACGACGTAGGTCGAGAATGTAGTGAATCCGCCCAGGATCCCCACGCCAACGAACGGCCGCAGCAGCGGGTGGCGCGGTATCGTCTCATGAACGATAACCATCAGAACGCCGATGGCGGCGCAGCCGCCAAGGTTGGTGAGTAGGGTTGGCCAGGGCATCTGGTCCGGGCCGTGCGGCATGGCCAGCGTCAGCCCCCAGCGTGTGAGGGCCCCAAGACCACCCCCGATGGAGATGGCGGCCAAAACCGACCACGGCGCATCCGGCAGCTCGCGCCGCTGCGCCGGCTCCGCAAGGTCGATATCGGAGTCGGTGGGAAACTCCGTTGGCTGTCGCTCTGTCATCGTCACCGCCTAGTACGTCACGACGGACCTACTATCGCAGAGGCGTCGGTCTGTTAGCCGGTCCGGGCTGCCGCCTACGCCCGGGGCGGTGCCGGAGTGCTTCCACTGCCCAGGCGATAAGCGCGACTGCTGGAAATCCGGCACCGATCACGCAGACCCCGGTCCAACCGAACTGGGGATACACAAAGCTCGCTGACAGCAGGCTTCCGAGGGAGCCGCCGAGAAAGTACGCGGTCATGTAGGCGGTGTTGATGCGGCTGCGCGCGTCCGGTCGCAGCCGATACAGGTTGCTCTGATTGCTGATCTGCACCGCCTGGCATCCCAGGTCCATCAGCACGACGCCGACGATGAGTGCTGCCAGATTGCTCCCACCCCAGGCCATGAAGAGATAGGACATCGTCATGACGGCCAGCATGCTGCCCGTCACGACGCCCGCCAGCCCGCGATCGGCGAGCTTTCCGACCGACCGGGCGGCTAACACACCGGCGGCTCCCACCAGAGCGAACAGCCCGATCGCCGCGTCGCTCCAGCCGTAGGGCTGTCGGGCGAGCAGGAATCCCGCACTGGACCAGAAGGCGCTGAACGACGCAAAAACCATAGCTCCATACACCATGCGTAACCGGAGCGCGGGCTCCTCCCGCACGATGGTGACCACGGAGGCCAGCAGCCGCGGATACCGCATCCGCACCACCGGCGCGACGGTCGGCAGCTCGCGCCAGAGCATGACCCCGACGGCGCCCGTTATGACGGCCCCGACTCCGAACACCGCGCGCCAACCCGCGACCTCGCCCAACAGTCCGGCCAACGTGCGGGCCACCAGAATGCCGAACAGCAGTCCGCCCATCACCGTGCTGATCACCCGCCCCTGGCGTTCAACGGTCGTGAGGTGCGCCGCGAACGGCACGATGATCTGGATCGCCGCGCAGGCGAGGCCCACCACTACCGCCGCGGCACCGAGCACGGCCACCGTCGGTGCCACCGCCATGGTCACCAACCCGGCTACCGCGAACGTGAGCAGCACCATGATCAGGCGCCGACGCTCCAACAGATCCCCCAGTGGCACCAGCATGGCCATGCCGATCGCGTATCCGATTTGCAATAACGCGATGACGAGCCCGATCGCGCCGATGGAAGTGTGCAGTGACCTGGTGAGGGTGTCCTCGAGCGGCTGTGCGTAGTACAGATTGGCCACTACCACACCGACGGCGATCGCCATGGCGGCCACGAGCCGGGGGTGGGGGTCCGATGCCTTCGTTGACGTGGCCGGGGGAGCGAGACTCATGCGTTCACCTTCGGGGTTTTCTGGAGGTTTCGTTAACTCCAAGAAACTTGCCTACCCGGAAATTTCACCTTTTGCGGTGCGGCCGGTCACACTGGATAACTTCGGCGCTGGGCAGTGGATAGCCGCCGGGCTGTTCCGGGTCGCACTGGTAAGGCCCGCAAGCTGACCCACGGCCTAGTCACCGTCTATTCCTGAGTCAGCTCGCATGGTAGATAGTCGTCTTGTGGGCAGGATGACTATTGTCTCGATGAATACCTGGGGCATACCGTGGTGGGTTCGGGGGTTTGCCGCT
>DATATO010000045.1:0-6888 GCA_036268755.1 Mycobacteriales bacterium
ATGGTTACCAGCCGCAAGGTCACCAGCATCGAGCGGCGACGGGTATTTTCCTTCATTCCGCTGTTTGTTTCGAGCTTCGCGTTTTGGGCGCTGTATCAGCAAATCTTTACGGTGGTGACAATCTATGCCGATAAACGGCTCGATCGAAGGCTGTTCGGTTGGGAGACGCCCGTCTCCTGGGCTACCTCGATTGATCCGGTTTTCATCGTCCTGCTGGGGGGCGTTTTCGCCGCGATGTGGATTAAATTAGGCAACCGCCAACCCACCACCCCGATAAAATTCGCGTTGGGAACCATTCTCGTGGGGATCGGCTTCTGGTTGTTCCTCCCGACGGCCGGTGGGGGTCCGCACTCCACCCCGTTCATCGTTCTGGCCGGCATCCTGCTCGTGTTCACGCTCGGCGAGCTGATGTTGTCGCCGGTGGGGTTGTCGGTCTCCACCAAGCTTGCGCCGAAGGCATTCGGCGCCCAGATGGTGGCGTTGAACTTTCTCTCCGTCGCGTTGGGAACCGCCCTGTCGGGCTCGCTCGCCAAGTACTACACGTTTGACCACGAGTTCGCGTACTTCGGCATCGTCGGCGGCGTCTGTATCGCGATCGGGCTGCTCGTCGCCGCCACGGCACCAATAACCCACAAGCTGATGTCCGGGGTGCGCTAGCAACGCCAAGCTAGCTCGGGTAGTCGGTCACGAAGTCGATCAGCCGCTCCATGGCGCCGAGCAGCGGGGTTTGTAGGTCGGCGTAGGAATTTACCGACCTGAGAATGCGCCGCCACATGTCGGCGGGTTCCGCCACGCCCACCGCGTCGCACACGCCCTGCTTCCAATCCATCCCTTTGGGTACCTGCGGCCACGCCCGAATTCCTACCGCCTCCGGCTTCACCGCCTGCCAGATATCCACATAGGGATGGCCGGTGATCAGGACCTGTGGATGAATGATCGTGGTGACGATGCGCTGTTCCTTACTCCCCGGAACCAGGTGATCCACGAGCACCCCCAACCGGCGCTCGGGCGCGGGACGGAACTCCGCCACCACGGCCGAAAGGTCGTCGATGCCGTGTAACGGCTCCACGACCACCCCCTCGACGCGCAGATCCTCGCCCCAGACCCGTTCCACCAACGCCGCGTCGTGAATGCCCTCCACGTAGATGCGGCTGGCCCGGGCCACCCGCGCCTTCGTGCCGGCGACGGCAACGGATCCGGACGCGGTGAGTCGGTGCGCCGCCACCCCCGCCGCCGTGGCCGTCGGGTACGCCAACGTGACCGGCTTGCCCTCCAGCAGAAAGCCGACCGGAACGAGCGGAAACACCCGGCGCTGAAGGTTCCGATCCTCCAGCGTCACCTCGCGCTTGGTGAGTTCGACGATCGCCCCGCAGTAACCGGAGCCGACGTCTTCCACCACCATGCCGAGTTCGACCGTAACGGTCGCCGGTTCCGGTTTACGCCGGCGATCGTCGGTTCCCGGCGACAGGATGTCGTAGCCATAATCCATGCTGTGCACATGCCGAGGTTAGCTGCCAAGCTAACCGTAGGGCGCCGCAGTGGGCGGCCTTTCGGCAATCCGTGACCAGTTATGCAGGATGCATGCCAGGGGTATCGGCGTTCGCGAGCGATGTAGAGGAGGAGCAATGGATATGGCCAGCCGGGTTCGGATGCAGCCGGTGCGGAGCCGCGCTAATGCCACGACGCTTGAGCTCTTCTTCGACCTGGTCTTCGTCTTCGCGTTGACCCAGGTCACCGAGTTCATGGCGCACGACCTCACTTGGCATGGCATGCTCCGCGGGCTGCTCATCCTTGGGATGTTGTGGTGGAGCTGGACCGGGTATGCATGGCTGTTCAATATGGTGCGCGCGGACGAGGGCTTGGTTCGCGCGGTGTTGTTTGCCGCCATGGCCGCCATGTTTCTGATCGCGTTGACTATTCCTGAGGCATTTCACGACGGCCCCGGTGGATTCAACGGGCCGATCGTTTTGGCACTCTGCTATTTCTTCTTCCGGCTGATGCACTTGGCGCTATTTTGGATTGCCGGCCGCGATGACGCCGGGCTGCGGCGGCAACTCGTTCGGTTCGCTCCCGCCATGGCCGGCGGAACCCTGCTGCTTCTCGCGGCCTCACAGCTGCGCGGTGGGCCGCAGACGGGCATGTGGGCGCTGGCGTTGTTGATCGATTACGGCGGCACATTCATTGCCGGCGCCGCAGGCTGGCGGCTTCGTTCCGCGCAGCATTTCGCCGAGCGTCATGGCCTGATCTTGATCGTTGCGCTGGGGGAGTCGATCGTGGCCATCGGTATTGGTATCGCCGGGTTGCCTATCTCGTGGCCGATCGTCACCGCGGCGGCGTTGGGCCTTACCATCGCGGCCGTCATGTGGTGGGCCTACTTCGACGTGACGGCATTGCTGGCGGAACATGCCCTGTCGTCCGAGCCGGAAGAGACCCGGCCCAAACTGGCGTGGGATGCCTTTAGTTTCCTGCACCTGCCCCTCATGCTCGGTGTCGTGTTGGCCTCGCTGGGGCTTAAGAAGGTGCTTCAGTACGTGAGCGGTGTCGCCCAACATGACCTGGGAGATGCGCTTACCGGGATTGGTTTGTTCGCTTTGTATGGCGGAACTGCGCTGTACCTGTTGGCGCATGTGGCGTTCAAACTTCGTGCCATTCACACCTTCAGCGTGGCCCGGTTCGTTACAGCCTTGGTCGTCCTAGCGCTGATCCCGGTGGCATGGCAGATTCCTGCGCTTGTTGCGCTACTCATCCTGACCGGCACGTTGGTGCTTTTCATCGCGATAGAAACGACGAAATACGCCGTCGAGCGCGACCTGATTAGGCACAGCAGCGAGCAGTCGCCCTAAGCCGACCCCGTTGGCTCGATTCGTAAGGGAATTGATGCGTGATCTCGATGCACTGGACGCTGCCGTAGAGCGACTGTGCTGCGATTATGCCCATACCCCGGCTCCGTTACTGCTTACCACAGTGGGGGAGTTATGGCGGCAGGTGGAACTGGATGTCCCGCTCGTGGCCGACGCGTCGCACATCACCGAACCCGGGTCTCATCGCCGGGTCGTTGTAGCCGCTGGTTGGCTTCGGTTGCTGGCGGGCTGCCTGCGTCATGACATGGGCTATGTCGGCCTCGCCGAGGCAGATCGTCGGGCTGCGGCCCGGCTGGGTGAGTTAGGGGGCGAGCCCCGGATCGTGGCCTGGTCCCACGAGATGGCGGTCTGGTTTTCCCTTTCTCGCCGGGATTACCGTGCGGCGACCGTCGCGGCTGAGCTGGGTCTCGAGGTAGCGTCATTCGACTCGGTTTTGTTGCAGCTTAAGGCGCAACGGGCCAAGGCCCAGGCAAGGTTAGGAGGACGCGATGCCGCACTGGCCTCGCTCGATTCCGCCAGGGAGGACGCATCCAGCCTGCCACCCGCGGACTGCCCGGCGAACCATTTCGTGGTCGAGTTGGCCAAGCTCGAATTCTTCTGTATGGATGTGTATCGCTGCCTGGGCGAGGATGCGGCGGCGGAACTCTGCGCCGAGCGGGTGATCGCCGATGATGCCACCACCCCTGCCCCGATGCGGGTCGCCGAGGCCCGCCTCACCTTGGCCATCCTGGCTGCACGGCGCGGTGACCTCGATGCCATGTCGTGGCACAGCGACCTTGCACTTTCCGATGAGGCGACCGTCGGCCGCTGGTGTGTGCCGTCGTTGCGTACGGTCGGCGGGGAGCTTCAGGCCGTGCTCACCGAGCGGTTTCCGGATGCCACGGCTACGGAGTTCGGCGATAGGCTTGCGGTCCGCATAGCCGAGCTGGAACGCGGCCGGCCGCCCCGCGGCCGACGCCGCTCGCTGATCGACGGACGGGGAGGGTGCCATGGGTAAGTACGAGACCGTGATGGTGGCGGATCCGGGTGAGAATATGGTCGTCGCCACGCGGCTCTTCGACGTCTCTCGTGAACTTCTGTTCGCGGCCTACACGGACCCGACGTGGTTGCCGCGTTGGTGGGGGCCGAGCGAGACGAGCATCGTTGTCGACGAGTTGAACGTGCGAGCCGGCGGGCGATGGCGGTTCCTGTTGCGTGATCCCGACGGTAACGAGCTCGCGTTTCGCGGTGTCTATCATGAGGTGACTCCGCCGGCGCGGCTGATCTACACTTTCGAGTTCGAGGATCTGCCCGGCCGGGTGCTGCTGGAGACCGTCGCCTTCGACACGGACGCGGACGGCAAGACGCGCCTCACCGACGTCTCCATTTTCCCCAGCGCCGACGCCCGCGACGGCATGGTGGAATCCGGCATGGAGAAAGAGCTGGCCGAGACCATGGACCGGCTGGAGGAGCTGTTGCTAGAAAAGTCGGATGAGTAGCCGTTTCCGCGGCGTAACCAACTAGGCGGGCTAGTATTGGCGGGTGGAGTGGCTAGAGCAGACTCAGGCATGGCAGGCAGCTATGGGCGTCATCGAGCGTCAAAGCAAACCGAAAGTTTCAGAATTCGATGCTGACTGGGCGCAGGCCTTTATAAATCTTCATAGTAAAGAAATCAATAAAGCGGTTAGTCATTATACAGGGCTTCCTGGGGAAGCCCCCCGTTTCATGGTCGTGAATGATTATCGGCTTTACCTCAAAGCGAGGTTGAAGGGATACTCTCCCACGGAGTTAAATGGACCGTATTCGGCTGAGTTAGGGCGGTTAATAGGGAATAACGCCACAGATATTGGTGGAGAGTACCTCGACTCTTCGGGCACGGTGGCCTTATTTGCTCCGAAACTGTTTGATAAGGCTGGCAGGTCACGGCTCAGGCAGGAGGCATTGCTTTTCACGGTTGGAGCCCACGAGGCAACTCATCATAAGGTTCGCCAAAATATAACGTGGCTGCCACGTTATAGAAAGCGGCTCGCTGAAGCTGTGAATGCTATGGATATCAGCTCGCCTGCACAGGCAGCCCTTGATGCCGCGGAGCGAACATCCATAATGAGCGTTTTAACTGTTTTATCGCAATTCGAAGAAGGTTATGCGGACGATATCTCCTGGAGAGCCTCTCGGGAGGCTGGAAAGCAGAACTTGCTGGATCCAGAGAAAACTAATTTAACGGTAGATGAACTTCAAGCCGATACCCTTACGAAGGTGCATCTCAGTCACTATCGTGAGGGGCTTGAAATCCTAAATAGGGCACGGGGAGATGTAAATGCCACTCACTGGTTGTGGCGTGATCCACCGAGGGCTCGAGTATTGCATGACCCTGCACAATGGCCAGTTGCTTCCATGCTTTCTTCGCGTTCTCAGTCACCGGAGCCAGAGGTTTTCTCCGCTTCCTTGAAGTCTCAGGTACCACCTTGGTTTGTGTCCAATGCAGCATCTGGTGGCAGAAGAACAAAGTTGGGTTAGGTGGCAGGTTATGGGCGACCTACGATCGAGATTTCCTAGAGAGGGACGCTGCGAAGGTCCCGTTGCGAGCCCACAGAGCAGACCTTGACCGCCCGAGTCTTCCGCTCTGCACTGGATCGCGGTCATTAATGGAGCGTCAACTCGCCCCCTTTTCAGGGTGCAGCAGACCGTTAGCCGCGCTACTTGCTCTGTTTCTCGGCCGCGGCGAAGATGTCCTTCCCGATAGGCCCGAGCACATCAGCGGTCGAGCCCGGTTGCGCCGAGGTGATAAGGAGATACACGGTATGCCCACCGATGTCTTCTGCGGATTCCAGAACATTGACGCTTGACTGAGCGTAGTAGACCGCCGCATCACCCACGCCGGGGACGCTTTGTTGCCCGGGCTCATTGATTTCTTGGACGCATGCCCGCGGGGGCACTCTAGCCCTATGAGCCGTGCGAGTCGGGGAAGTCCGCCGCTGGGCCCGGACGGTCTCCGCTCACCGCTCGTCTCGTGCTCTGCCGCCCCGCGTTCCCTGGTTCGGTGGCTAGATATCCTGATATCTCACAGCCAGTAACTGCGCAGCCGAAGCAAGACGTCTGACGTACCTGGTCGACGCGAAGAGGTGTGCGGTGACGAGCGAAAGTTGGGTCGGGCGCGAGCTTGAGTTAGAAATTGGACCGGTCGCCCACGGGGGACACTGCGTCAGCCGGCTGGACGGACGGGTGGTCTTCGTCCGTCATGCGCTCCCCGGCGAGAAGGTGCGTGCCACGGTAACCGAGGACAAGGGCGGCTCGTTCTGCCGCGCCGACGCCGTCGACGTCCTCACCGCCGCCTCGCAGCGGGTCGTTCCCCCCTGCCAATACGCCGTGCCCGGCGGCTGCGGCGGCTGCGACTGGCAACACGCCTCCCCGGAGCTGCAGCGAGACCTCAAGGCCCGGGTTGTGGCCGAACAGCTGTCGAGGCTCGCGGGAATCGAACGTGACGTCGAGGTGGAATCGATCCCCGACGGGTCGCTCGGCTGGCGTAACAGGATTCGCACGGTGGCGGGTCGGGGTGGCAAGGCCGGCTTCCGGGCGCATCGCAGCCACACCGTAATTCCGGTGGAGGCCTGCCTGATCACCGCTAAGGGCGCGTTGGACGACGTGTTTGCGCGCCGCTGGCGGCCGGGCGCCGAGATTGAGGTGACCAAGGACGCAGAGGACCAGGTCCACGTCCGCGAGTTGAACATGGTCCACGGCAAGCGCCGCGGTCGGCAGCTGCAGGGCGGCCGGGCCGTGCAGTACGCCGCCGGGCGAAGCTGGCGGATCGACGCGCACGGTTTTTGGCAGGGTCATTCGGCCGCCGCGGACGTGCTGGCCGGGGTGGTCCGGGAATGGGCACAGACCAGCCCCGGAGCTACCGCCTGGGACCTGTATGCGGGCGTCGGATTGTTCGCCTCGGTGCTGGCGGAACAGGTCGGGCCTGAGGGCTCCGTCGTGGCGATCGAGTCCAACCGACAGGCTGTGGCGGACGGCGAGTCGAACCTCGCCGACTTGCCGCAGGTGCGTT
>DATATO010000046.1:0-2859 GCA_036268755.1 Mycobacteriales bacterium
CCGCTCCCGTGCTCGCGGCCACGCGGGCAGTGAATGTGGACGCGTTGAGTCCATGCTCGGCCGCGGAAATCAGATAGGCGTCAACCGCGGCAATATGTTTGGGGTCGGGCTCACCGCGCCAACGAACCATGAATCGCTCGACGATGGTTTTGGCCTCGTCCACCCGCGATTGCGGCACGGCCGGCAGCCCGATCCCGCGGGCCGACTGCGCTACGAATGACAGTGTGTTCACCGAGATTCGCGCCAGGTCCGTGCGCGCCTGCTCATCGCTGATGTCGATGAGCTGGCCGAGTCCCCAATAGGGGGTGAGCATCGCGACAGCGCTCTGCACGTCCACACGGATGTCACCGGAGTGAACCGGGATGGGGAATGGCTCGGCCGGCGGCAGCCCGGGACCGAATTTGCCGTCCACGAGGAGACCCCAGACGTTCCCGAACGACACATGCCCGACCAGGTCTTCGATGTCCACGCCCCGGTACCGCAGCGCGCTTCCGCTCTTGTCGGGTTCGGCGATATCGGTTTCAAAACCGATAACACCTTCCAGGCCGGGATGAAGTTCGTTGTCTGGCTGGGCGGCTGTGTTAGGCATGTGTTCTCCTAGACGTCGGCGCCGCTCCGACGGGCGCTCACGGAGGCTTGGGGATTTATGGTGGTCTTCGCGAATTACAGTGACTCTAACTGGCGAGTAACTTACTGAGTCTGGCCAGGCTCGCAAAGCCGGGACCCAGCTAGTGGGCTGCCGCACCCGGAGGACGCGGATGGACACGAACATGGCCGAGCTGCACCGAAGCTATCAGGGCCCCGAGCTGCGTCGTTCGCAGCTCGCCGCGGACTGGCTAACACAGTTTCTGAGCTGGTTCGAGACCGCGGTAGACAGCCGTACGGAGCTTGAGCCCAACGCCATGGTGTTGGCCACCGCATCCGCGGCCGGCGCTCCCAGCGTGCGAACGGTGCTCTGTAAGCAGGTGGACGCTGAGGGGTTTGTGTTTTTCACCCACTATGCCTCCCGTAAGGGCCGCGAGATCGCCGAGCGCGCGGAGGTCAGCCTCCTCTTCCGTTGGCTCGACCTGTCCCGTCAGGTGATTGTCGAGGGCAGCGCTGCCGCCATCGACGCGGCCGAATCCGACAAGTACTTTTGCTCGCGACCCCACGGCTCTCAGATCGGGGCTTTGGCGAGCCGGCAGTCGTCGGTGTTGGCCTCTCGGAACGAGCTGGACGCCGAGGCAGCTCGGTTACGTAGGCGATATCCCGAGGGTAATTCGGTGCCCAGGCCGCCGGACTGGGGAGGCATTCGAGTCCGACCGCATTCGGTGGAGTTTTGGCAGGGACGTCCGGATCGGCTGCACGATCGACTGCGTTACCGATATGACGGAGGGCTATGGCGAGTGGAGCGGCTGGCGCCATAGGTTGGTCTGCGGCATTGTCGTAACGCCCGCGAGGCCGAGCGTCGATGTAGCGAAACAAGATATTCACAGGACCGGTCGAGCGAGGAGCGGATACATGGCGGTGCGGTGGTCAACCCAGCGACGGACGCGTGTGGGTGGTGACTGGCCGCACCCCAGCGGTGAACAGTGGGTCATCAGCGCCGAGGGGCATCGCGCCACGATTGTGCAGCTCGGCGGCGGGGTGCGCAGTTACACCGTCGACGGCGTTCCGCTGCTCGCCGGATATCCCGACAGCGTGCTACCCCGGGGCGGCGCCGGACAGGTACTCGCGCCCTGGCCCAACCGGCTGGCCGACGGCAAGTTCATGTTTCGCTCCGAGACGTACCAGCTGCCGCATAACGAACCCGAACGATCGAACGCCATTCACGGCCTCACTCGCTGGCTGCCATGGGAATGCTCGCAGCGACACGACGACTCCGTCACGATGGAATGCCTGCTGGTGCCGCAGCCCGGATATCCGTGGCCGCTGCGGCTGGCCACCACCTGGACGGTCTCCACTGCGGGCCTTCGCGCCACACACGAGGTGACTAATGTCGGTTCGGATCCTTGCCCATTCGGTCTCGGTGTCTACCCCTATGTCGGCGTAGCGGACGCTAACCTCGACCAGTTGTTACTGCAGCTGCCCGTGACTTGGCGGCTTATCGCGAACGACCGCCAACTGCCGGTGAGCCGGGAACAGATCGTCGACACCGCATATGACTTCAGGTCTCCGGCACCCATCGGAGAGCTCTTTCTCGACGCCACCTTCACCGGGGTTCGGCATGGCGCCGACGGCACTGCCCGTTCCCGGCTCTTCCTGCCCGACGGCTCCCGCGGGGTGGAGGTCTGGCAGGACGCCGAGTTCGGCTGGCTCCAGGTGTACTCCGGAGCGGGTGTCACGGGCCACGCCGGCGAGGTGCTGGCGATAGCGCCGATGACCTGTCCGCCGGACGCATTCAATAGCCACGAAAACCTGGTGATTCTGCAGGCGGGTCAGCGATGGGCGGGCAGCTGGGGCATTCGCCCCTACGCCTGACCCGCCCTCGGGCGGTAGTCGTCCAGCAGGCCGGCGAACGCCGCCGGGTCCACCTGCAGCCAGATCGCCTCGGCCGCCGCGGCCGGTGCGCCGGCTTCGTCATAGATGGCGGTGGCGGTGAGGGCCTTCCGGCCCTGTTGCGAACGGCAATAGCCGACCACGACGTAGCGTTTCCCGACCTCGATCCGTCGGTAAATCGCCCCGGTGATCCGTCCCAAAACGATGGGGCGGCCGTAGTCGAACTCTGTGGCCCAGGCACCAGGACAGTCGAGCGCCGCCCAGATCGCGGGAGTCGCCACGCGCACGTCGTCGGGCGGCGTGGCGCCGTCCGGCATGGCGGCCGAGCTGAAGGTGGGGCCGGGCTGCCACACCGTTGCCACGGTGTCCGGCCGGCCGGAC
>DATATO010000047.1:0-8508 GCA_036268755.1 Mycobacteriales bacterium
ATTCGACGCCGAGGCACTCAATGCTCAGCCCTCATGGAACGTTGTCAAACCCCATAGTCAATCCGATGTCGCCGAGCCGAGTCCCAGTGGCGACTAGACGCGCCGGAAGTTCAGCAGCGTCGCCAAATCAGGAGCGCCCGATCCCATCGCCAAGATGCCATCGCTGCTCAATCGACCCATGCTTGCAGCGCTGCAGATGCAGTAGCGGCCGCGGCCGCAGTAAGTCGTCTTGGGTGAGGCAGCGAGCCCCGTAGCGGATTTGGCCGTCGCGGATGAGCCGCCAGCTGGAAGTCCCGTCGGACGCGCACGGTGCGAGCGCCAGAGTTTCTCCAACCGTTATTAGGCATCGGTCGGCGACCCCCAGGGAACGGAGTCGACCATCGGTGAACCGCCACTGCGATGAAGGTCCATTGCCGCACCTTGTGCTGACCGGCGCGCCATTTGCTATGCCGAGGCATAAACTAGTGCGGTTATCGCCGCTGACCGCGGAAGTCGATCCGATGGCCGAGAGCAGCTCCCCCGGAGCGGGCCGTGGGGCATCCCGCAGGTATTGGCGGCTTATATATAGCGCGTATGAGGAGCTTACTACCCGATCTGGTGGCGGCGGGCAATCGGCCGGGTGGCATCCTTCGTGGCGTACATACGCGCGGAAGGCCTCGCTTTTCCGTTGTTCGTCGAGCGGGGCCACGTTCGACGGCCACCCGCCTATCCGATAGCCCAGATAGCTGTATATGGATATGCGGTGTCCAGCGAACGCCGTACGAAAATAGCGGGCGGCAACCGAATGGTCGCTGTGGTCAGCAGGCGCCGTGATGCTGGCGACGCTGCCATTGAAATCGATGTTGTCGTAATCCAAGGTACGAAGCACATTGGGACGGAATTTGGCCCGCAGCCAACGCAGTGTTTCCAACAACTGGGCTTCCGAATAGCTGGCCGACTGGTCGACTGCGTGGATTTCCGTCAGCTCTCCGCGGAAGAGCTTGAGTAGGCTCGCGTTGTTTTGGCTGGATGACTCCTGCCCTTTGGGGAATCCATCGGGCAATCGCATGAATACCAGTCTCACGCCCTCGCGACCAGCCGACGTGCTGAGCGTGAAACTGCGCAGCCGGTGTCCTGGAGAGTACAGGTCGGCGCGCCACCAACGATTTGGCGCGCGGGTCAGCTTGGCGTATGCCTCGCGCACCCCATCTTCCCGGCTCTCGACGTAATAGTCGTCCTTATGACCGGCATCTCCCGCCGTGAGATAGACGACGCTCACACAGCTGCCCGCGTCGATCTCATGCTGCAGGTCGGGGTTCATGAACAGCAGATCATCATCTTGGTGTGCTACACCGACAACCGTCCGACGCTCACAGCCTTGTGACGCGCTGGCCTCCGGAAGGGAAATGGTCAGCGGGGCAACACCAAGCGTCGCGATTGCGACTAACCGCAGCAGGGTAACGAACACGTTTGGATCATAAGAGTTTCGAAATTCGGCCATCAGCTGGTCGGGGACCGTCTGTCATGGAGCTGCTGCGCGGCCAGGACGTCGGCGGTGCGCTCTCGGATGCGGTCCAACAGACGGAGGAGGGGGGCATTGAGATCTTCACCGATCAAGGTGAGGGCATAGGAGACCTTCGGCGGCGACGCAGGTTCCACGGTACGGAGGACCAGGCCGTCCCGGACCAGGGTCCGCAGTGTCTGCGAAAGCATCTTGTCGCTGATTCCGCCAATGCGAGCATGCAGTTCGAAAAACCGCAGCGGACCGCCGTCTAGCGCGGCAAGCACCAGCACTCCCCAGCGCCCCGCAACGTGACCAAGCACGGTACGCACCGGACAGTCTCTGTCAAAAACATCACCGAGCTTAGGGATGGCTCCTCCTCTCACCTGGTTTCTCTCTGCTGCGCAAGAAGCTTACTTAAAAGTGCGTACTTTCAAAAGTAAAGCTTGCTGCATATGGTGAGCTTGCTGATCAAATCGAGAGGAACCTCATGGCAACGGACGCGAACCTTGATCTAATCCACAGCGTCTACGCCGCCTTCGGTCGCCACGACCTGCCGGCAGTCCTCAATATGCTGGCCCCCGACGTCGCCTGGATCCACCCTGAGGGCATGGTTCCCTACGGCACCGGCGGCACCACGCTCGGCCACGAGGGCGTCACGGCCTTCCTCGCCAAGGTGCCAACCGTGATAGCGGCACAGAAGGTGGAACCGCAGGAGTTCATCGTCGACGGCGACCGTGTAATCGTCTTCGGCAGCCGCCATGTGACCGCCCATAACGGCAAGTCCGGCATCCTGCGTTTCATCCACTCCTGGACGCTGCGGGACGGACGCATCATCCGCCTGGAAGACGCCTTCGACACCGTCGAGATGCACCGCCTGCTCACCGGCTAATCCCCTTCGCCAAGCGACAAATTTCCCTTCTGACGAACAGGCGGCACACCATGACCTCACCCGCCCAAACCCCGTACCCTCAGCGCTGGTTGATGCTGCCGGTGATCCTGCTGGCCTCCTTCATGGCCCAGTTCGACACCTTCGTCGTCAACGTCGCCGCCCCCTCGCTGCGCCATCAACTGCATGCCGGCGATGTCGCCTTGGAACTCATCATCGGCGGCTACGCCTTCACCTACGGAAGCGGTATGGTCACCGGCGGCCGCCTCGGCGACATCTTTGGCCATCGCCGCATGTTCCTGCTCGGCATGACCGCCTTCTCTCTGGCTTCCCTGGGATGCGGTCTAGCCACCACTCCCAGTCAACTCGTTGCCGCCCGCATGGTTCAGGGCCTCACCGGCGCCCTGATGGTCCCTCAAATCCTCGCGTTGATCACCGCCCCGTTCACACCTGGCGAGCGGGGCCGCACCATGGCCTGGTTCGGCGTCACCGCGGGGTTAGCTTCCGTCGCGGGACAGATCCTCGGCGGCCTGTTGCTCGATGCGAATGTCCTCGGTCTCGGCTGGCGCATTATCTTCTTGATCAACGTTCCTATCGGCGCCGCCACTGTGGCTTGTGCGCTGCGACTGGTACCGCGATACGGCAGCCGGCACCGCACTTCTCTGGACCCATTTGGAGCCCTGGGTATCTCGGCGAGCCTGGCACTGATCCTGGTACCGCTCATGCTCGGCCGCGACGCCGGATGGCCGATGTGGATCTGGATCCTGCTAATCTCCGCCGGGCCGGTGCTGGCTACTACTCTCGGCTGGGAGAAACGCCTGACCGTTCGGGGCGGCGCCCCGCTGCTGGACCTGACGCTGTTCCGCAGCCGTTCTTTCACCGCGGGGCTGATTGTCAACATCACTTTCATGGCGTTCTTCGGTAGCTTCATCTTCACCCTCACCCTGCTACTGCAGTCTGGGCTCGGACTCTCCGCCCTGGCCGCGGGACTTGTCTTCACTCCCCTCGGCGTTCTGCTGGGCGTCGCCTCGGTTCTGGGGCGTCGGATGGTGACCCGTTACGGCCTACGCACCCTCGCCCTGGGTGCAGCCGTCAGCGCGGTCGGTGTGACAGTGCTGATCCTGGAACTGAACTGGCGCGGTGCCGACATCAGCGCAGCCTGGCTACTCGGTCCACTCGCCCTAATCGGCCTGGGCAACGGTCTGGTCATGCCCGCCCTGATGGGCTCCGTCCTGGCCGGCGTCCCCCAAGCGCAGGTCGGAGCTGCCTCTGGGATACTGACCACCAGTCAGCAATTCGCCAACGCCGCCGGTGTGTCCCTGCTCGGCACCGTGCTCTTCGCCTTCCTCGGAACCCCTCCCAGCCGGGCCGACTTCACCTCGGCCGTGCAAATAACCGCCACCATTGACATCGCCCTGCTCCTGGCAACCATCGCTCTCACTGCGCTGCTGCCGCGCCCATCGGCATCCAAGCATTCCGCCATGCAGGCACGTCATTTCCGGGTGACAGCAATAGCGGAACAAAGGGTAGACACCAATGAAGATAGCGACTATCACCCTCAGCGCAGCTACGGCGAAACCAGGGCATCCGGCAGGTCGCAATCATGTCGCGCGACAACAGAACCGGAACGTCATCGCAGCTGGGTTGACGAAAGCTGGATGTGAATCGGTTCGCGTAGAGCGGTCGAGAGCGCAGTGGCGACGACTGGAATGACTGCTAGGACGACGAAAGCCCCGCGTGGGCCGTGGTGGTCGGCGACGAGGCCGAGGAGCGGCATGAACAAGCCTCCGGCGCTGACCGCAAGGCCAAGGGTGACCCCGGCGGCGGTGCCGGGCCGGGTGGGCAGGTAGTCCTGACCTAGCTTGACTAAGACGGCGAAGGGAATGTTGGTGATCAGCCCGACTAGCAGTATCAGCGGGAGCGCGCCGTACTTATTGTCGCAGGCCAGCATTGCGATCAGGGCGGGGAGGAGAAGTACGTTGCCGAGTTGGACAGTCCGGACCATTCCGATGCGGTCGGCGATCCGCCCCCCGGCGAGAGTGCCGAGCACACCGCCGGCGAGCTCGAGGGTGAGTGCGGCTCCACCGAGAGCACTTGAAGCATCGAGGTGGCGGATCCAGTAGAGCGATACGAACGTATTCACACCGAACGAGATGGTCGACCGAATAATCTCCACGCAGGTCAGCGCTGCGAACTGACCTGGGCGGTCGATACCGTTGCCGTTTGGAGCTGTTGGGGTGCGATCGAGGGTGCGTCGGTGTTGGCGTAGCAGGACAAATCCCATCAGGACTGCCGGCGGGATGAATAATGCGGTTGCTCCGACGCCAAGCGCATCCAGCGCGGGAGTGGCAATAGCGGGCGCGACGAAGAAGCCGACGCTGCCGCCGGCGGCGAAATAGCTCATGGCGGTAGCGCTGCCGCCGGCCGCACGACGAGCGTCGCGTCCGGCGGGCGGATGGAACATTGCCACACCGAAACCCGATAGCAGCAGTAGTGCGAAGACGAGCAGGTACGTCGGTGCGAGACCGGCCAAACCGGCTCCTATCCCAGCCACGCTCACTCCCAGTGGCGACATCCACGGCAGCCGATGTCGGTCCGCAAGGACCCCCACGGCCAGTTGCGGAAGGGCGCTGCCGAGGGTCGCGGCCAGAGCAAGCCCGGACGCGCCTAGGTAGCTGAAATGCCGCTCGAGGACGAAGTAGGGAACCGCTGCCGGGACCAGCCCCTGATAGAAGTCGTCGACCGCGTGCGCGCCTGCCCAAACTCTCATGCGTCGCCAGTGCGACGCGGATCGGTCTCTGGTGGCGCCATTGGCGGCGGCCGTTTCCACTGTTCTCATAACACCACCATGCGTGAAGCTATCGCCGCAGGCTTCCGATATTCTGCCTCGTTGTGTCACAGATCCGCCACGAACCGGTCGCGCCTACGCAGAGCGAGTCGCGCGCGAGGGGTGACACCGTTAGCCGTCATAGACACGATGATCATCAACTCATCTACGTCAGTACCGGGGTCTTAGCCATCCAAACCGAGCGGGGGTCCTGGGTCGCCTCCTGCGATCGTGCGGTCTGGATCCCCGCCGGCGTCTGGCACGAACATCGGTTCTACGGTCACAGCTTGTTCCACACCGTCGGTTTCCCGGTAGGCGGTGCTTCGCTCCCAGACCACTCGCCGACCGTCGTTGCCGTCAATGGCCTGCTTCGCGAATTGCTCATCGCCTGCACCGGTCCCGGCCTACCGGCGGCGGAATCGCGACGGATCCGAGCGGTGCTGCGGGACCGGCTTCGTCGCGCCGCTGTCCAGCCTCTTTCGCTACCGATCGCATGCGATCCTCGGCTGATCGATGCCTGCCGTGTAGTGGAAGACGATCTGGTTTGCCCGAGAACCTTGGGCTGGTTGGCCCGCACTGTCGGCACCAGCGAACGCACACTGGCCAGGCTCTTCCGCGCCGAGTTCGGTATGACCTATCCGCAGTGGCGAACCAACATACGCCTCTTCCACGCCATGATTCACCTGGCCGAGGGAGCCACCGTCACGCAGGTTGCGCATCGTTGTGGCTGGGCCACGACCAGCGCTTTCATTGACACCTTCGCCCGCACTATGGGCCAAACGCCGGGCGTCTACCGCTTGGCCGCAACCTCATCGCCGCCCGGCTGAATCAGGCCGCCGCGGTAGGCGCGGATATCGAGCGGTGCTCCATCAACGCGTATGGTCCGTAATGGGCTTATGAGGCTAGGAGTATCGATCGTGAGTAACGACAGTGACGCATCAACCATCGGGGCTATTTACGATGAATTCGGCGATTACTACAACAAATCACGCAAAGAAGACCATGGACGCTTCTCCAACGAGTTCATCGATGTCCCGACTTTGCTTTCAGTCCTCGATACCGACCTAAAAGATCAACGCGTGCTTGATGCCGGTTGTGGCTCCGGCATCATTGCGCAGCTCCTTGCCGGCAAGGGCGCAAAGGTAAATGCGGTTGACGCAAGCAAGCGCATGATTGAAATCGCTCAGACGGAAACGCCTGCGGGTCTCGACATCACGTACGCAACGGGTAATGTCGCCCAGCTGTCATTTCCCGATGCGACATTTGACCTGATTGTCTGTAATTACGTACTTGAGAACGTGGGCGATATCGAAACGGTGTTTCATGAGTTCCGACGCGTGCTAAAAGATAGTGGAAAGTGCATCTTTTCTGTCTCGCATCCATTACGTGCATGCGCTGAAAAGATGGAACGCGATGGTGAAGAAGTCTGGGTGCTTCGTGATTACTTTAATCGAAGCATGCGCCAATCAGATTTTGGCGGTGGAATGGTTGTACCGAAATATCGTCGACCGCTTGAAGATTACGCACAAACAGTCAGCTCAGCAGGGTTCTTTATTGATCGATTGATAGAGCCACAACCAGTTCCAGATGGCAAAGCTATGCATCCCGAGGCATACGAAAAGGCAATGCGCCTTCCGCAGTTATTGAGTTTCGAAATCGTTTGCAAACCCTGATGAAGTCGGCTGACTAACCTACGCCGTTCGTCGTGATCCCAACACCACGCAGGACGGGACCGATCTTCGGAGCCGCCAACCGCAGGCGCCGCTTCCAACTCGACTTCAAGTCTGCGTTGATGAAGTCTCGTGGGTGACTGTCGATCGTGTGCGCCGCCGCCGCAGGTTTCCCGCGATGACCCGCCGGATTACGCTAGGTCGTAGCAGGTTCGCCGGAGGCTCGATCAGCCCGCCCACCCGAAGGAACCGGTCGGTCAGCACCTGGTCTCTTTCGGCCGCGGCGAGGAGCCGACCCACATATGCATTGACGATCCGGACTGCCAGCGGGCGAGGGCCCTCAACCTCGGGCAATGCCAGATCGCCCCCTACCGCCAACTGCCAGGCCACGTTGATCGGCTTCGCGGCGGCCGAAAAGAATCGCCGGGCCAATGCGTGGTCTCCGTTTGCGAGCGTGTCGCGCAACACCAGCCCCTGCAGGACGGCGACCGTCATGCCTTGTGCGTAGATGGGGTTAAAGCTGCACATGGCGTCGCCGAGCACGAGCAGGCCGTCGGGGAAGCGTCGCAACCGTTCATAGTGGCGCCGTACACTCGCTGGGAACCGATGCGTGAATATCTCACTCAGGTACTCGGCGTGTTGGATCGCGGCGAAGATGTGCGGCGGAACCAGGGGTCGGGCGAAGTTCAGAAATTCCTCTGGGTCATCCGGCGGCTGGTGCTCACCATAGCCGGCTAACGTCAGCACCCACCGGTTGTCCTCACAGGCGCCCAGGATAAATGCCCGGGGCCTGCCGGGTCGGGCGCCAATGACTACCACTAACTCCCGGTCCAACGCTCCGGGGGCGATCCGCAGGTGCCGCGTGACATATTTGATGTGCACCGGAACCCGCTCCTCAACCGGCGGCGAATAGCCGATCGCCGGCAGCCAGGTCATCATCCGGCCACCTCGACCGGTGGCGTCGACCACCAGATTCGCTGTCAGAGTCTCCTCGGTCGGGCTCTGACCCTGCCGCACAATACGGACGCCGGCGACCCTGTGTCGACCGCTGAACGTGACCAGCCCAACGGCTTCGCAGTGTTGCACGAGCTCGACGTTAGGCAGCGCCCGAACTTGGTCGCGGACATGGCGTTCCAAGTGGGGTCGACTGGGCTGGTAGCCAGGGTCCCCCTCCCACGCATCCATGCAAAGCAGATGCCCTCGGGAAGAGAAACGAAGCTCCGACCGGTTACGCATTACCGGAACGCCAGTTGCGACCAGGCCGTCGAGAAAACCAGGGAACAGCTCATCGAGGACCTCCGCTCCTCGTGGCAGCAACACGTGAATATGTCGGCCCTGCGGGACCCCTCGCCGGCTCTCGCTGGCCTCGGGTAGTCCGTCGCGCTCCACCACGGTCACGTGCTGATACACATCTGATAGCACCCGGGCCGCTACCAGCCCACCCATGCTCGCACCGAGCACAACCGCGTGATCGCCGATCTTGCGCATCTAGCCCGCCCCCCGAAACGCACAGCTGCCAACCCCTCTGAAATGTAACTGCTCTGGTGAGCATTCGTCGCTTGTCGGGGAAATTTCAGACGTTCGACTGCTGAGCTCGCGTGCATTAGATGCCGATAATCCAATCAAGCAGCGCTGAGGCCCA
>DATATO010000048.1:0-9402 GCA_036268755.1 Mycobacteriales bacterium
GCGCACCGGGCAGGTCCAGGTTCCCGCGATGCTTACCACCCTCGTCTCCGGCCGATCCAACCAGCGCAACAGCAGCCGGCTCTCCTCCAGGCCCGTGACGTCCACATTCTCCAGCACCGTCTCGGCCGTCAACATCAATCGTTCGATCGTGGGCAGTACATCGTGCGTGGTGGGTGCGGTGGCCGCCGCGGCAAGCCTGCCCCGACGGATGACGGCGAGGTCCCAGGACTCACCGCGACGGGCCGCGGCGGTGATCTCGGCTACCCCGGTGAACGTCCGGACCCGCTGGCTTTGCACGAGGCCCTTCACCAGCTGGCCGAGCCGGTCCCGCAGCGCAGCGGCGTCCTCGTAGCGCTGCGCCGCCGACAGTTCGTCGATGCGCCGCAGCACCACCTCCACGACCCCACTGGGATCGTCATGGACGCAGTTCAGCAGTCGCGTCACATGGCGCCCGTATTCCTCGACACTTTCCCGATGTTCGCAGGGCGCCCCGCAACGCCCCATCTCGGCCAGGGCACACGCGGCCGAGGTGCGCCGGACAGAGAGCCTCCCGCCGCACTGCCGGATCGGTAGCGCCTCGTAGATGGCGTCGGCCGCGGCCAGCACCGAACCCTTGGAACGAAACGGCCCCAGCGACCGGTGCGTGTCCGCCGGAGGCGTGCGCACCGGGCTCAGCCGCGGATATGGCTCCTGTGTGAGCGCCAGCCACCAGGCGCGCTCCGGGTTCTTGGAGCGGATGTTGTAGGGCGGCCGGTGGGCCTGAATTATCCGTAGCTCGCGGACCTCTGCCTCCAGTGTGTGCGCACAGGTGACCGCCTCCACGCGCTGCGCGGCGGCGATCATGACACCTATTCGGCTGCGCGTCTCGGACGAGACGAAGTAGTTTTTGACCCGTTTGCGGACGTCTGAGCTGGTGCCGACATAGAGCGGCCGGCCGTCCGCGGCGTAGAAGATGTAGACGCCGGGAGCATGCGGCAGATGATCTGCCAGGTACCGCTTGCGGCGCTGTGCGTCGGTGACTCGGCGGGTATAGGCGGTGAGTTCGCGCAGGCCGTGCACCCCGACATCGCCGAGCCGCTCGAGCAGACCGTGGAGTACGTCCGTGGTGGCGCGCGCGTCGTCGAGCGCCCGGTGTGTGGGGGCAGTCTCCGCGTGAAAGTAAGCGGCGAGCGTTCCGAGCTTGCAGTTGGGGGTCTCGTCGCGGCTGAGCACCTGGCGGGCCAGCGTCAGAGTGTCGACGACGGTGAACTTTGGCCAGGCGAGGCCGAGTTTATCGCTCGCCGCGGTGAGGAACCCCATGTCGAACCGCGCGTTGTGCGCCACGAGGACACTCCCGGCCGCGAACTCCAGGAACTGCGGGAGTATGGCGCCGATAGGCGGCGCCGAGGAGACCATGACGTTGCTGATGCCGGTGAGCACGGTGATGAAGGCGGGGATGGGTGCCTCGGGCTTGACGAGGCTGGCGAATTCGCCGACGATGCTGCCGCCCCGAACTTTGACCGCGCCGATCTCGGTGATGGCGCCGGCTGTGACAGACCCGCCGGTGGTCTCGAGGTCCACCACGACGAAGGTGACGTTCTTCAGCAGCTCGGCCTCGTCCAGCTCATCGAAGCTTTGCTGCCGAAACTCGGCCCCCATCGACGGTTCCCTGGGCGGTTTCAGCAGATCGCTCGAGTTCGGCACACTCGGCACCGTAGAGCAGCGCTATGACAGTCTAGGGAGGCTACAACGAGGAGGCCGTGTCGTAGGCCTCCTGAGCTGCCTCAACTGTCTCGACGTAGCGCTCCGCCCAGTCCTTGATCGCCCGCATCACGGGTAGCAGGGTTGTACCGAGATCCGTCAGACTGTAATCCACCCGTACCGGGACGCCGAGCGTGACTTTCCGCTCTACGAGTCCGTCCCGTTCCAGAGTCCGCAGCGTCTGGGTGAGCATCTTCTGGCTCAACCCGGCCATGGTTCGGGAAAGTTCGCTGTACCGCCGAGGCCCATCCTTGAGCGCAACAAGGACGAGGCTCACCCACTTGTCACTGATCCTTCCGAGCAACTTCTGGGTGGGACAGGCGCGGATGTAGGCGTTGTAGACCACGGCCTCCTGCTGTCGCCGCTCGGTAGCCGTTCGCGTGGCCATGGCTTCCCCTTCGGTGAGTTACGCACCTATAAGTACCTACTTCCTAGAAGAGAGTAACACTCCATAGGCTTGTGGCACGTTGACGCGAGGATGGAGAATGCGATGCATGCCGCTGTAGTGCGTGACTTTGGTGACCCCGGGGCGATCGAGATAGTCGACGTCCCGACGCCCGGCCCCGGACCGGGTCAGGTGCGGATACGAGTACAGGCCGCGGCCGTCAATCCGGTGGATGCCTTCGTACGGTCCGGCGACGCGATAGATGCCGGCCTAGTGCCGCGCCGTGACCTGCTGGGGCTGGGCTGCGACCTGGCCGGTTCGGTAGACGCGGTCGGCGAAGGAGTGGCAAAATTTGCCGTCGGCGACGCGGTGATTGGAATCTCCGACCGGCTGGACCGACGACTCGCCGGCTACGCCGAGTACATAGTTCTGGACGCCGACGCGGTGGCTGTGGCGCCGCGGAAGGCATCCGCCGTCGAGGCCTCGACGTTGCCGCTTAACGGTCTCGCCGCGACACAGGCGTTGGACATGCTCGACCTGCAGCCCGGGCAGACCGTGCTGGTCACCGGCGCCGCGGGCGCCGTCGGTGGCTATGTGGTAGAACTTGCCACAACTCGCGGACTGCGGGTTGCGGCTACCGCATCCGGAACAGATGAGGCCTTGGTACGCGGTTTCGGCGCGGAGTGGTTCGTGCCCCGAGGCACCGAGTCGGTTGGCGAGGCGGTCCGAAGGCTTGTGCCGGGCGGAGTGGACGGTGTGGTGGATGCCGCCTCGCTGAGCATCGCCGTACACGATGCGCTGCGCGACGGTGGGACTTTCGTGGCGCTCATTGCCGGCGCCGCACCGCCCGCGCTGCGGGGGACCGCTGTTCATACCGTGTTCGTGCGCGCCGAAGGGTCGCAACTCTCGCACCTGGTGGCCCTGGTGGACTCTGGGAAGTTGACGCTGCGGGTGGCCGAAACCTTGCCGCTTGCGAAGGCCGCCGTTGCCCACCGCAGGCTTGCCGAGGGTGGGCTGCGCGGTCGTCTGGTGCTCATCCCATAGCTCCCAGACACCCTCTCGGTTGCGCAGCTGTTCCGGAGGTGTTCTGATGGCGGCTGTGACCACCGCCAGCGCCCACCGCACGATCGAAGCGGTGTTCAAGATGGAGTCAGCCAAGCTGATCGCGGGGCTTGTGCGCCTCGTGCGCGATGTCGGGCTCGCCGAGGAGCTAGCGCAGGATGCCCTCGTGGCGGCGCTGGAGCAGTGGCCCGAGTCGGGCGTCCCCGATAAGCCGGGGGCCTGGCTGATGACTACCGCCAAACGCCGCGGCATCGACCTGATCCGGCGGGAACAGCGCCGCGACGACAAGTACGCGCAGCTCGGTCGTGGGCTGGAACACGAGCCGGTCACGTTCGAGGCCGAAGTGGCCGAGCAGCTCGACGACGACATCGGTGACGATCTGCTGCGGCTGGTGTTCACCGCGTGTCACCCGGCCCTGGCCGTACCTGCTCAGGTGGCGCTCACGTTGCGGCTGCTCGGCGGTCTCTCGACTCAGGAGGTCGCTCGCGGTTTCCTGGTTTCCGAGCCGACGATCGCGCAGCGCATCGTTCGGGCCAAGCGAGCGCTCAGCGACGCCAAGATACCGTTCGAGGTCCCCGCCGGCGCCGAGCTGGCGCCGCGGCTCGAGTCGGTGCTGAAGGTGGTTTACCTCATTTTCAACGAGGGGTATTCGGCCACGGCCGGCGACGATCTGATGCGCCCCTCGCTGTGCGAGGAGGCGCTCCGGCTAGGCCGAATTTTGGCCGAGCTGGCGCCGAAGGAGCCTGAGGTGCACGGCCTGGTGGCGTTGCTGGAGATCCAGCAGTCCCGTACCCGCACCCGGACCGACGCGACGGGGGAGCCTGTGCTGCTGCTGGAGCAGGACCGGGCGCGCTGGGACCACTTGCTGATCCAGCGCGGGCTCGCGGCGCTGGACCGAGCCTATACGCTCGACGCGCCCGCCGGGCCATATGTGTTGCAGGCCGCCATCGCCGCCTGTCATGCGCGCGCCCGGGTGCCGGAGGAGACCGATTGGGCGCAGATCATGCGGCTGTACGGGGCGTTGGCGGTCGTGCGGCCGTCGCCGATTGTCGAACTCAATCGTGCCGTCGCCGTGATGATGGCCGACGGTCCGCAGCGGGGGCTCGACCTCGTGGATTCCCTCACCGGGGAACCCGCGTTGAAGGGGTATCACCTACTGCCCAGTGTCCGCGGCGATTTCTTGTTCCGGCTGGGTCGATTCCCGGAGGCGAAGCAGGAGTTCAAGCGCGCGGCCGCCATGACCTGCAACGCCCGGGAACGGGCCCTGCTCACCGAGCGGGTGCGCGCTTGCGCCGAAGCCTCCTAACGGCATTTGTGGCTCAACGTCCTCTTAGCTCAAGGCCACTGGCCCTGTCTAGGGGACATTGCGTTACAAAACGTCATAGGGAGGTGGGTTCCGAGCCCTAGCTCCGACCCGCTTCCGGGGCGGTGGGTGCCCATACGGCAGCATGGAGTCGTGTCCAAACACTCCCCACAATCTGATGCCGTCATTGACCTGGATTCGGTGACGCTGACCCGGGGCGGCGTTGATCTGCTGTCCGACGTCAGCTGGTCGGTCGAAAGCGATGAGCGCTGGGTCGTGCTCGGCCCCAATGGGGCCGGCAAGACCACGCTGCTGTCGATTTTGGCCGGTCGGTTGCATCCCACCCGCGGCACCGTTCACCTGCTCGGTGAGCGGCTGGGGGCCGTGGACGTTTTCGAGCTGCGCCCCCGGTTGGGTCTGAGTTCGGCCTCGTTGGCCGACCGCATCCCACCGAATGAGACCGTCGCCGATGTCGTCATCACGTCCGCGTATGCGGTTGTCGGCCGGTTTTCCGAGGCCTATGACTCGGTGGACGAGTTCCGGCGGACCACCCTGCTCAGCCAGTTCGGCATCGCTCACCTCGCGGACCGCCGATACGGCACCCTCAGCGAGGGGGAGCGCAAGCGCACCCAGATCGCTCGGGCGTTGATGACCGACCCCGAGGTCCTGCTGTTGGACGAACCGGCCGCCGGCCTTGACCTGGGCGCCCGGGAGGACCTGGTGCGCCGGTTATCGACTCTCGCCGCCGATCCCGCGGCGCCGGCGCTGGTGCTGGTCACTCATCATGTGGAGGAGATCCCGCCGGGAATCACCCACGCGCTGCTGCTGTCCCGGGGCCGCATCGTCTCGGCGGGCAAGCTCGGCGACGTGATCACCGGCGAGCAGCTGTCCGCAGCGTTCGGCGTACCCATGATGGTGCGTCACGACGAGGGTCGAATCTTTGCCCGGGCGATGTGAGGTAGCTATGAAGACCAGGACGTCCTCGGAATCGGCCGTTCTGGTCGCCCTCAATGAGTACGAATCTCTTAAGGAAACCGTGTTTGGTTCTCCGATTTAGCGCTCGTGGCGGGTGAGACGATGGTTGTCAGCTCACCCGCCACGAACGTCCTTGGCTGCTTGCCCCGTGTCGCGGAGCCGTCTCAGCACGAACGGAACCAGCTGTTGGGAAATATAGCGGTCCGATAGGTCCAATGGAATGCAAGTTGTACATACAAACATGGCATAAATCCAGTTATAGCTATCTGTCGGAGATCCATAGTGTCATCGGCTATTGATAATAATTTGACCTGAAACTACCGATTCGACACCTTATTGGATGAATTGAGAGATTTCGCCGGGCCTATTCGACGTGACAAGTCACCAGGCCGCTACATGCCGTTTTCTCACGAAATTTCCTGTTCTCATAAGGGTTCGTATATGGTGACGCTGCCGATCATTGTCGGTTGTGATAAGGGAAGTATGAAATGCCCCCAGCTTCCACCCTGTACACGGTGTCGCCGAAGCTATTACAACAACCGCGCATGAGAGAAGCGCTCCGAATGCGCGATTTTCAAACCGCATTCCGTCTGATGCGCCAATTCGACGGCGCCAGTCAGGAACGAATCGCGTCCGTGGTCGAGGGTCTGACGCAAGGCCGCGTGAGCCGCGTCATGAGCGGGCGCGACCGGTTGGCGTCGTTGACTCTTATCGAACGCCTCGCCGACGGGCTTCGGATTCCCGGTGAGCTACTCGGGCTTGCGGCCCGAAGCTGGGAGGGGGATCAGGCCTCCGGCCTGATCGTGGACGCCGAACACGCGGAGGTTCAGCGGGACGGTCGGGAATATCGGATCACCGTTCGGCGGCGGTTGCGCAACGTGGGCAGCGAGGCCGTTACCCGATTCCTGATCCGAGTCGATGTCGATCGTTATCCGGACGACCACCGGAAATCCAATGAATTTTACCGAGCGCATCCGCTCACCCTCGACGAGCTGGGGTTGTCCGCCCATTGCGGCCCCGAACCGATGACGTGGAAGCTGGACCACGATCGCGACGCCGTGAAGGAAGTATGGCTGCTGTTCGAAAATCCCTCTCGAAAGTTCCCTATTCGTCCGGGAGCCACCTGCGAGGTCGTTCATTCCTTCACCATTAGCGACGCCAAATGGGGGGATTGGTTTGAGCGCGAGGTCAGGCTGCCTACCCGCTACCTGACGGTCGTTGTGAAGCTGCCCCGCTCGGAGGACCCCGCGGTTTGGGGGACCGAAACCTCTCCCACCACCGACGCCGCGCCCATCCGCGGCGATATCGACGTCAAAGACGAGGAACAGTCGAGGGTGTTTCGGTGGAGCACCAACCGGCCCCGGCTCCATACCCGATACCGTCTCGAATGGTATAGGGAAGAGCCACCGCAGGACACGGTGAGCGCCGCGCCGACTGCCGTTTCGGGGTGGTCCGGCCCGAACATGTCAACGGTCGGAATTGTGCAGCGGGGCAGTAAGGCGCTGCGCGGACGCGCGACAAGGTTCGTTTTGCCCGCCGATCACGTCGAAGTCCGGGACGTCATTGCGCAGCTCTACGCCAAGCTTGACGACATTCGGCGGCTGCATGAATTCGGCAAAGGCATGGGGATGGCCGCCCCGCAGCTGGGTATCGACCGAGCGGCGGCAGTGGTGCTCTCGAGGGCGGGTGAGGCGATCACGCTGATCAATCCGCGAATAGTGGAGGAGTCCGTCGCGACCGATACCCAGTACGAGGGATGTTTGAGTTTCTTCGACGTGCGGGGCGAGGTTCCGCGGCCCCTCCACATCTGTGTGGAGCACTGTGATCCGCAGGGGGACAAGCACATCACGGTGTTTTCGAACGCTGTTGCTCGGCTTGTCGCCCACGAAATTGATCACCTTGAAGGGCTGCTGTACACCGATCGCATGCCCTCAGGAGCCGAGCCGATTCCCGTCTCGGAGTATCGCGGCACCGGTCAGGCCTGGGGATATCCGCGGGACTGAGTAGCTACCCATTAGGCTCGCCACGGCGAGTGGCGTTACGGTCGGATACTCGCGAGTAGCATGAGCTATTCCAGCGGTGCACGTGGTAAGCGCAACGGCGGAAGGGTGCAGTATGGGTAAACCCCTCGACATCGTGGTTTTGGTCAAACAAGTTCCGGACTCCGGCGCGCCGCGATCCCTTACGGCGACCAACGCCACCGTGGATCGCGAAACTGCGGATCTAGTCGTCAATGAGATGGACGAATATGCTATCGAGGAGGCGCTCCGGCTTCGGAAGGACCACGGGGGTCAGATCACCCTGCTAACGATGGGACCCGAGGGTGCGGTCAGCTCGATCCGTAAGGCGTTGCAGCTGGGTGCCGATGCCGCGGTTCACGTCACCGATTCCGCGCTCAGCGGTAGCTGCGCGGTGAAGACGTCACTGGTGTTGGCGGCCGCGTTGCGGACCCTGAGCTGGGATATTGTGTTATGCGGGGCGGCCGCCACCGACGGTCAGCTCGCTGTGATTCCGGCGATGTTGTCGGCGAGGCTCGCGGCGCCTGCGCTTACCTCGGCGCGCGCCCTGACTATCGATGACTCGGATACTCCCGTTGCCCACGTCGAGCGACAGACCGAAACCGGCTACCAGAAATTGCGGGCCGCCCTTCCGGTGATAGTCAGCGTCACGGACACCATCAACGAGCCGCGCTACCCGACCTTCCGCGAGATCATGGCGGCCAAGTCCAAACCGATCTTGACGCTGAGCCTGTCGGACATCGGGATCGATCCCGGCGACGTCGGCGTCGCCGGCGCCACCAGCGCCGTCGACGACTTTTCGCCCCGCCCGCCTAAGGGTGCCGGGGTGATCGTGCCGGCGGGCGATCAGGTGGGCAAGCAGCTCGTCGAGTTTCTCGCCGAGCGTAGGTTGATTAACTAATCAGAACGAAAGTAGCCCGATTAATAGAGTCTTCATTACCTGCAATTTTGGCTACTTTCGGGTTGACTTTAGTAACGATCGACTCAGTAGGGGGCCGCAATGACTGACTCACAGGTGCTCGTGCTCATCGATCACGACGGCGGCGCTATCGCCAAGTCCGCCGAAGAACTGCTGGCGGTGGCGCGAGTCATCGGCGAGCCGGCGGCCGTGCTGCTCACTGGGAGCGGTTCGCCGGAGCCCCTCGTGCGGGGTCTCGCCGTGCTCGGTGTGGTGACCGTGTTTCATGCCAGTGCCGCCGAGTACGCCCAACATGGGGTGGTGCCGCGCGCTGAGACCCTCGCCGCGCTGGTGCGCGAGCACCGGCCGACGGCCGTGCTGGTGCCGGCCACGGCCGACGGCAAGGAAATTGCCGGCCGGCTGGCCGTACTCACCGATTCGGGGCTGGTCACCGACGTCACGGAGCTGGGCGAAGACGGGAAAGCCGTGCAGGAGATATTCGCCGGTGACGTCATCGTTCGGTCGCACGTTACCGTCGGCACGCCGATATTCGCCGTGCGTCCTGGGGTGGCCGCGGTGGAATCGGTGGCGCAGGTGGAGCCGTCCGTCATCGCCGTGCGGCCGGAGTTTTCCGCCGCGGTCGGGCTGTCCGAGGTGGTCGAAGAGGTGGCGGAGCCGCGCGGCAGCCGCCCGGAGCTCACCGAGGCAAAGGTGGTCGTGTCGGGTGGCCGTGGCGTGGGCAGCGCCGAGGACTTTGGTCTGCTGGAGGAGCTCGCCGATCAGCTCGGCGGGGCCGTGGGGGCGTCGCGCGCGGCGACGGACGGCGGCCTCTACCCGCATCGGTATCAGGTGGGTCAGACGGGCAAGACGGTCTCGCCGCAGCTATACATCGCCTGCGGGATCTCGGGTGCCATCCAGCACAAGGCCGGCATGCAGACCTCGAAGAACATTGTGGTGATCAACACGGACGAGACGTCACCGCTGTTCGAGATGGCGGACTTCGGCGTGGTCGGCGATCTCC
>DATATO010000049.1:0-7628 GCA_036268755.1 Mycobacteriales bacterium
TGAAACTCAATCTTGTCCGACTCGAGCAGGCCAATCAGATACGGACGTGACACCTTCAGCGGATCTGCGGCCTCTTGCGTAGTCAGGTCGGCGTGTGCTGGAACAACTGGCATCCCATGACCACCCGCCATATTTGCGAGAATCCGAGCTAGCAACTCAATAGCGCCTCGTGGGACGACAAGTTGACTGCTATCAGTGTCATCGATCAACCGAATCCTGGCCGGCCCCTGCGGGTCAACACACGCAAATAGGCCTGGACACGCCCCAGGGGCCTCGGCGGCTATGGCAGCGGACTCCGCGCATCAGGTTTGATCGAGCTGTTTGTGAGTGTCACTGCGATCCCTCCCTATTCGCATTATCTACAAGAAGTGCAACGCGCAGAACTGCTGCGGCACCGACCTGCGGCACATCCCGCACATCGTCAGCTACTGCATCGATGGGTAGCTAGTCCGGCGGATACTTATAGGGATATCTGGCTTGCGCTAAGGAGTGGCCATGGGCGAGCCTCGTGGCCGACTCGAGGGAGAACTCAGCTGGTCAGAACTTGCCGGACTCTAACCCAAGAAGGCGCGGCCGCTAGGACCGCGCCAACCCATGTGGTGGCAGGTGTTGGGTTCGAACCAACGTAGGCTATGCCGGCGGTTTTACAGACCGCTCCCTTTGGCCACTCGGGCAACCTGCCGCGCCCGATACAAACTCGTAAACGGACTGCAGGCAGGATAACTAATAGCCCGCACGACCCGTAACGCAGACCCGGCTTTATACGAGCTTAGTCACAGCACACTAGCCAGTCAGGAGCTAAATATGGCCGATCCGTCCTTCGACATTGTGAGTAAAGTTGACCGGCAGGAAGCCGACAACGCGCTGCAGCAGACCGCCAAGGAGCTGAAGCAACGCTACGACTTCCGGGGAACCGACGCCGGCATCAGCTGGTCAGGTGACGAGGCAGTGGAGATCCACGCCGAGTCGGAGAACCACGTCAAGGCGGCACTGGACGTGTTCAAGGAGCGTCTCGTGCGCCGAGACCTCAGCATCAAGGCGTTCGAGTTCGGCGAGCCGCAGCTATCCGGAAAGATCTACAAGCTCACCGGCAAGCTGCGGCAAGGCATCGACTCCGACAACGCCAAGAAGATCGCCAAAAAAATCCGGGACGGGGGCCCCAAGGGGATCCAACCGCAGATTCAGGGTGACCAGCTTCGCGTCACCGGCAAGAAAAAGGACCACCTACAGGATGTCATCGCGCTACTAAAATCGGCCGACTTCGACATCGCGCTGCAATTCACCAACTACCGCTAGCAAAGGACCCCCGATGAGAATGCCGAACGTGTTTCTCATCGGGGGACATGCTGGAAGCGGAAAAACCGAATTGAGCCGTGCCCTTGCCAGACTGACAGGCTGGGCCCTGCTGGATAAAGACACGATCAGTCAGCCTTTGACCGAGGCGGCTCTCATCGCGCTCGGAGAGTCGCCGGTGAGTCGGGAATCCAAGTCCTATCGAACCTTGATCCGACCGCGTGAGTACGAAGCACTGCTGGCCGCGATGTATGAGAACCTCCGGTGCGGAGTTAGCACCATCGCGGCAGCTCCCTTCCTCACCGAGTTCGCCGACAGCGGCTGGGTAAGGCAGCTTCGTGCGTCCTGTGCCGAATTGAGTGCATCACTTCGAATCGTGTGGGTTCACTGCGATCCAGAAACCATGCAAAACCGAATCAAGGTTCGCAATCAGGCACGTGATAGCGCCAAGTTGTCCAACTGGGACAGCTACCTCGCAGGCATTGATCTCGGATTTCGGCCAGCTACTGCCCATGACGCCATAGATAACTCGGCATCCTCCATAGAGGACGTACAGTCGCAGGCCAGAGCGCTACTGACCCGCCTGCGGAATGATTAATCGCGCTTAGCGTTCCGGAACGCAGGCAAGGCTTTATCAGATGGCGGCTTAGGCGTTCCAGACCGGCAAGCGTACCGCGTACTGGCGACTGACTTTTTCTGGTTGTGTCCAAATTTGACCACTTGGGTATTCCACCTTGTACCCAGATGAAGCAATCTGATCCCCGTTGACAGGGGCGAAGTACTCCTTTATATCTCCGCTTTGCAGTGCGGACAGAATCTCCGGCAGCATTTCTCGCGAGCTCTCTGCCTCGTAATCCATCGTTAGATCGATCCCGATGCCGGTGCGCATCACGATGGAGTCACCCAAATCCTGAATGACGATCGCGCACCCCGTCCTATCTGGAACCAAAACCCAGGTGAATTCGTCCAGCCGGCTAAAGAGGACCTTGTCCTTCTCCTGGAAGGACCGGATGATTTCCAGGACATCTTTGCGCATGCTCACCCTCAACGTCTTCGCCGGTTAAGGAGTAGAACTTACCCTACTTACAGGGATCTTTACCGACTTGCTGTACTCCCAAGCTGCCGATTTTGAAGGCTTACCGTGGTAAACACCATGTCCCCTGCTGGCACTACGGAACGTGCCCTTCTCGCATTTGTAATCGCGAGTCTGATTTCTATACTCATGCCCCGCAGTAGGGCTACTAATGGTGTTGTCCTTGGGGTCAGTGCCGTCGACCCACTTCCCGTTTACACGCTTCTGCAGCTTGACGGTATTTACCAACGAATCAATTTTCGCACTACACCAAAACTGCGATTTTCCACTATCCATCCTTCTTTCCCGTGGGAGTCGTGCGGGTTGTTCGCCTTCACGCTGCAATGAACGTAGCCAAGAGCTCGCGGTACAGAAGCAGTCGCCGGCGCAGACGAAGATCTGCAGCCCTCGAGCCCTAAGCTCTCTGTTAAGCCCGCTTGGAATGCATCGCAGGTGGGCGAACATGGCGCCCCTGGACACGACGCACCATATAGGGGCCCAACGCGCCGGCGGCCCATGCCACAGCAAGTGCAAAAACACAGATGGCGAAGGCCGGCCACACCGCTTTGGCCTGCTGTTCGGCGATCCCGCCCAGCGCGAGCCCGGTCCCGTAGGCGACAGCCCCCAGCTTGGTCAACCGGGCTCGAACATTCGTGGCGTTCAGCGCGGCGGCGACCCGACCGATCAGCTCGGCGTGCGCCGCGCTGGTGGCGGCTGCGCAGGCACCGGCGACAAACATAAACACCGCCAACACCGCCAACCGGTCCACCAACAACAATGGAATATGCACCAGGAAGACCAACAGCAGCGTGGTGCGATAGCGGGACCGGCGATCCAGGTTCAACGACAGCGAACTGAAAACCAGTCCTCCGACGAACCCGCCCACGCCCCATCCCGCCAGCAGCACACCGGCCAGGGCGGGATGGCCAACGTTGTCTCGAGCAAAACCAACGACCGCCAGGCTCAACGCGCCAAAGGCTCCCAACGCGGCCGCGCCCGCAACCCAGAGCGACGAAAGCTCCACCGAACGCGACTCGGCAGAACGGACCCGGGTAATGCTGGAGCGCGGCTCTCGCGGATCCACCACCCGAACCGCGGCGGCGTATCCATCGGTCAACAGCAGCCCGCTGCCGATGAGCATCAACAGTGCCGCGATCCCGACCGCGTAGCCGGCGGAATTCGCCGCCATGAGTAACGCGACTATGAGCGGCCCCACCACGACGCTGAGGTCGGCGATCAGCGTATTAGCGATTCGGGCGGACAGCGGAGAGAGCTTTGCGGCCTTGTCCTGCCGGACGGCAGGCGCGTCATGCTCGGCGATCTCTTCATGCAGTCTCTGCCATGCGCCCGAAATTACCTGACGCGTCACGGGCAGCACCGCTCCCATTCCGAACGCCAACGGAGGAACCAGCCACCATGCGGATCCGGAGTATGCCGCGACGACGGCGATGGCCGTGATCAGCGGATAGAGGATGGCACAAGCCATCATGGGGCGAAAGAAGCCGACCTGAGAATACCGACGGGTTATCGAATCGTTGGCCAGACCGTGCCCGATAATGTGCGCACCGGCGGCGAGCCCGGCCCAGCCGAGAGACCCGGTCCGCTCGGCCACGAGCAGCAACAAAGCCAGGGGCATCATGCTGACGGGCAGGCGAGTGAGCATTGTGCTCACAGCTAACCGGAGCTGCCTACGTAGTACAGCCGAGCCTAAGCCGTGCGCAATCCCCACGGAACGCATCCTCTATTAGGCGACCATGCGGCAGTTTGCTCAATAATGCCGAAAGGACTACCGGTGGCAGCCTCCATCAATGTACATACTCTTTGCCCTATTTCCGGAGAAATTTGCTGTCAGAAGTAGACCTCTTCCGAGAAATCACGACGAAGCGAAAAGATAATGTGACGGGCGCCACGCACAGCTGATCATCGAGGGACCAGTATTTGCGAATTATGACGTGCGTCTCAGCGCTATCGACCGGCCGGGGGCGTCATAGACATGTTCAGCGCCATCTCTTCGAGGCGAGCGACCCGGTCCTCCATCGGAGGATGCGTGCTGAACAGAGCGGCGATCCCGCCGCGACGGAACGGATTGTCGATCATGAGGTGGCTCGTGTTCACCAGGCTCTGCTCCTGCGGTAACGGCAGCGCCTGCGTCCCCGAGTGGATCTTACGCAGAGCATTGGCGAGCCCGATGGGGTCCTGCGAAAGCTCGGCGCCGGACTGATCGGCCTGATATTCGCGTGCGCGGCTGATGGCCAGCTGAATCAGGCCGGCAGCGATCGGACCCACGATCACCAGCAACAAACCGACCAACGGGTTGGGGCGATCGTCGTCATTGGAGCCGCCGATAGGCAGGAAAATAGCCAAATTGGCGAGCATAGTGATGATGGAGGCCAGGGCGCCGGCTACGGAAGAAATCAAAATATCGCGGTTATAGACATGGGACAGTTCGTGCCCAATGACCGCCCGAAGCTCGCGCCGGTCGAGTAGTCCCATGATTCCCTCGGTGCAGCACACGGCGGCATGGCGGGGATTACGGCCGGTTGCGAACGCATTGGGCTGATCCGTGGGGCTCATGTACAGCTGGGGCATGGGCTGACCCGCCCGCTCCGCGAGTTCACGCACCATGGCATACAGGGCGGGCTGGTCCGCCTCGGTGACGGGGTAAGCCCGCATCGAACGCAGCGCCATCTTGGCGGAGAAGAAGTAGGAGAAACCGTTCATGCCCAGCGCAATGACGGTGGCGATGACCAAACCGGTGGGCCCAAACAGCACTCTCCCCAACACGATGATGGCCGCCGAGAGCACACCCAACAACAGAGCCGTCTTGAGGCCGTTAGCCATGCGATGCATGGTGTTCCTTTCACATGCAGGGGCAACGTTTAAAAGTGTATTCGGTCAGCCAACCCCGATCCCGAGAACCCGCAACCGCACCGCTCGCCGCGGGTCCGGCTCCAGGCCGCGGTGCAACGAGAACCGCTGAGCGGACTCGACAGGCTGACGGAGAAACATGTCGCTTGCTCCAATAAACGAACGAACCTGGGTGTCATTGAGAAACCGATCGCTGCGGGCCTCGGGTGCATAGCTGCTGGTGATGCCGTGTGCTGCGGCGAGATTTAAGGCCCCCGGACGACCGAAAGTATAGACCAGCCGGTTAACGCTGCGCCGGTCGTCGCGACCGTCGAGCGCGGGAATGACGTCGCCCAAATTGTGCATAGCCAATAATCGGGTTTCGGCGGGAATTCGTTTACCGTCGATCGGTGACCCGGCAGCGACGACGTCGACGATCCGCACATAACCGAGCCCGCCGGCGAACGCGTTCACCCGAGGGTCCGCCGCGAGGTTCATCGCGGTGATGCCGCCCTGACTGTGGCCGACCAGCATGACCTCCGAGCCGGGTGGAATCCCGGCCTTCCGCATCGCGCTCAACACGCCGCTGCTGTGGGCGCTGGAGCCAAAGGCCTGTCCCCGGATGGCGTCGATCATGCTATTGGGCGACGGCCCGGTCAGCGAGGCGACGCCGCGAATGAGCACTACGTAACGGTCAGATGTCCCGCCCCCGACTCGCAACACCTCCACCTGGCCGTCCTTGAGGGTCCCGAGTCGGGCCAACAGACCTCCGAGATTCAGCGGCACTGGGGACGCAACCGCCGGCGTTGCGGCCGCGTACGCAGGGCCCTGATATCCGACTTTCCCCGCCGCCCACAGGCCGATGAGCCGGGTCAGGTAACTGCCGGGTCCCGCCCACAATAGATTCTCCAGCCCCGCGAACAGTGGGTTTGTGCCGCGACGCAGGTTGGGATTCGCCACGGCCTCGAGTTCCCGCAGCTGGTCGTCGACCCGATTGCGGAGCGTGAGTAGCAACGGCAGCGCAACGAACGTGATTCTTCGATTGACCGAGGCCAGCTGATCCGTCGCCTGGCAGGCCAGCAGGTCACCGCGACTTGGGCCCATTCGCCCGTTACCGAGCCGCTCGGTCATCCGACGCGACACGATTTCAGCCGAACCACGTCCGATCCGGGACAGCTCAATTGTGAGCTCAAGGCTGGCTTTCCAGCTTGAGTCATAGAAACGGCGGAGTTCGGCGAGTTGGTCTACGTCTATCTTCACCTCGGTCATGACGTTGTCCGCTCCGACCATGCCCTGTACAACAGCACGCAGGCGTGAGAGGTGTCGGCGGCCAGTGCGCCGGCCAGCCGCGAGAAATCCGCCGCCGCGTGGACGGCACGCCGGCCGCGTGCGCAGCGCCAAACGACGGCCCGCGTGCGCTCCTCGCACTCTCGGCCCAGGTGGGCGAGGCGGGCGGAGACATCTTCCAGCTGTTGAACACCGACGGCTTGAGTCACGGCGCGGCCCTTCTCCGGCTCGCGCTCCTATCACGCGAGGCTGAGGCACATCCTGGACCTACCGGATGGCATGAGAGGCCGTCCTACACAGGCCGGGTCAGATCAACAATTCGGTCAGCGCACCGGCGATGCGGTCGCAGACGTCGAAAATCGGCTCGGGAACCACACCAACAATTGCGACAGCGACGGTGAGCGACAGCGCCACCGACACGGGGAGCCGGCTCCGTTCGGTTGGGCGTTCCCCGTCGGAACCGGCATCCGGGACCGATCGCCGGAAGCAGCTGCGTACCAGCCGGCCATAAACCGCAAGGCCGACCACGGCATTACACACCACTACGACCGCAAGCCAGGCGGCGCCGGCTTCCAACAACGCGTGCAGCACCGCCAGCTTGGCGAACATTCCGGCCAGCGCGGGTGGAAGGCCGGCAAGGCCGGCAAGGCCGAATAACAGGCCGGCGCACAGCCACGGCCGCCGATAGGCCAAGCCCCGCAGATCATCGAGCGAACCCCCGTCGTCGCGCGGCGCGCGGATCGCCACCAGGGCGGCAAGCAGCCCGAGGGTGACCGCCAGATAGAGCACGAGATAGCCCAGGCTGCCCGCGACCAACTGTCGAACGGCGTGGCGCGCTGCGTCGTCGCCCGATACCGTCGAGCCCAACGCGCCGAGCGGGGCCAACGCATACCCCAACTGCGCAATGGACGACCACGCGAGCAGCCGGGATAGCCGCAGCTGGCGCAGCGCGGCGAGATTACCGAGGGTCATGCTCGCGACGGCCACCACGGCAAACACCACGGCAACATGGCCGAGCTGGCTCCCGAATACCCCAACGGCAACGAGCACTACAGCCGTCAGGCCACCAAGCTTGGATACCGTCGACAGGTAGGCCACCACCGGTAACGGGGCGGCGTCGTAGCTTCCC
>DATATO010000050.1:0-4170 GCA_036268755.1 Mycobacteriales bacterium
CAGACACCGGGCGCCGGGGTCGGCTCGGCAACGTCTCTGACCTGACGGCCGACGTACTTACCAGCCTGTTCGCCGTCGCATTGGTCATCGGGTGCGCGGCAGCGATAACGGTTGCCCTGTCCGGTGTAGGAGTCGCAATGACCGAGCCGGACACGACAGAGCATCACACGGCTGTGTCCTCGACGTTGGCCACCTATGCTTGGAACATCACCCACTCGCTGCCCGGTCCGGATATTCCACAGACCCTGCACTGGCGACCCACCCACGTGTTCACCGGTCAGATCAGCGGGGCGCTGTTGATCGCTACGAAGCTCGCGGTCGCCGGGTTCCTGATCTTTCCCATTTCCCGCGCCGTCCGGGTGTATGTCCACGCCACTCGGCCCAAGCCGGTACTCAAAGCGCTGTTATCCGAGGCGGGCGAGTTCGCAAACCGGCTTCGAATGGCACAAACCGCGTTAGACGAATACCACCGTGAAGCCTTCCCCACGATCAGTCCGGTCGACGATCCCGCAACGCTCAAACAACTCGAGCCCGTCCTTCCCTCCACGAGCTGGCGCTTCACGACCGCGCGACAAACAGAGGCACGGGAGGCAATCGAGGCCGTCATCGGTTCGCTGGGTCAGATAACCACCCTATTCGGTAGCGGGGAGTTGACGAGCAGCGCCGACGCGGCAGCAAGCGCGCTGCAGGGCAGATACGACCAGCTGTATGACGCTCGCCATCCGCCGATAGTCCGGGGGAGGCGGCTCCCGTTATCGAGTCAGAAGCCGGTCGACGTCATACGGTGGCGGGAAGAGGCAGAAGACCGAATTGGGGCGTATCTCACCGCAGCGGCGGCTTGCGTCACCACAACGACAGAAACCCTGCAACACGAAATATCAGCCAGTAATGTCATACCTGGCAGTTAGGTTCTGTTCGACAAGGTAACCAGGCATGACCTGCGGTGGAACGGTCGGCAGACAGAGATCGATAGACGAGCGTCGCCCCGTGCCGCTGCCGTCGCCCCGATCGGCATGCATTGCCCCCTGCGTGCTTAAGCATTGGAGATGCGAGCGTGAAAACGATCGGCCGGATCCTGGCCTTCGGAAAGACTCTTTGGCCGTATTACGTGGTCATCGGGGTGCTAAGCATCTTCACCGCTGCTCTGGAGCTCGCCCCGCCGCTGCTGACGAGGGTCGCGACCGACGAGATCGTCGCTCTCGTACAACATAAGCCGTCTCGATTGGCCATCGTGGTGTGGGCGGTCGTCGCAATCCTCATCGCCGGTGTCTTGGCAACGGTACTGTCCAACATCTCCGGGTATCTCGGGGACGTCATGGCCTCCCGGCTGCGGAAAATCCTCAGCGCAGGGTACTTTCGGCACCTGCTCACGCTGCCGCAGACCTACTTCGACAATGAACTCACTGGCAAGATCGTCAACCGGCTGAGTCGTTCCATCGCGAACATCTCGGAATTCATGAAGATGGTCAGCAACATGCTGATGAGCTGGATACTGACGACCATTTTCACGATTGCGATCATCACCTACGTCAGTTGGCAGCTCGGGCTCCTCGTGTTCGCGGTCTACCCCATTTTCTTTTTCATGACGTTAAAGACCAGCAAGCGATGGATGAAGTACGAGAAGGAGAAGAACTATCACGCCGACGTCGCCAGCGGCCGGTTCAGCGAGGCGGTCTCGCAGGTCAAGGTCGTCAAGTCGTTCATGCGCGAGGCCACCGAGCTGCGGTTCTTCAACAAACACCTCACCGCGTATGTGGACCAGACCTATCCGCAGGCGCGTGTCTGGCACATCCAGGACATCTATCGCCGCCTGGTGCTGGAAGTTGCGTTCTTCGGGATGTTCTTCTACATCATCTACCAGACCTACCACGGTCATTTCAGCATCGGCCAGATGGTGATGCTGTTGCAGTACATCATTAGCCTGCGAATGCCGCTGACTGCCATGTCGTTCCTGGTAGACCAGACACAACAGGCCGTCGCCGGAAGCACGGACTTCTTCGAGGCCATGGCACTAGCTCCCGAGGAGTCGGATGCGCACCGCGACAAACATCTACAGGTTAGCGAGGGCAAGGTCGAGTTCCGGGATGTCTCCTTCGGATACGACGAGGGTAGGAGCGTATTGAAGGAAATCTCATTCACCGTGGACCCGAGAACGACCTTCGCACCCGTGGGAGAAAGTGGCGGCGGTAAGACGACGCTCACCAACCTGCTCATGCGGCTATACACACCACAGTCCGGCACGGTCCTCATCGATGGGCAGGACATCAGCCGGGTATCGCAGAAGTCGGTCCGGGAGAACATCGGCGTCGTCTTCCAGGAGGCGGAGCTGTTCTCCGGCACCATCCGGGAGAACATCGCCTACGGCAACCCCGACGCGAGCGATGAGGAGATCGTCGAAGCCGCACGCGCGGCGAATGCCCACGAGTTCATCTCCCACTTCGGCGACGGCTATGCCACCGAGATCGGTGAGCGAGGCATCAAACTCTCGGGTGGGCAGCGGCAGCGCATCGCCATCGCCCGCGCTGTGCTGAAGGACGCTCCGATCCTGATTCTCGACGAGGCGACCAACGCACTGGATTCTCGCTCGGAGGCATTGGTGCAGGACGCGCTGGAGCGGCTCATGTTCGGCCGCACCACGATCGTGATCGCCCACCGGTTGAGCACCATCGCGAGCGTGGATCAGATCATCACCTTGCGGAACGGAGCCGTGGACGAGGCCGGTAAGCCGTCGAAGTTGGCCCGAACCGAGGGCGTGTATGGCCAGTTGCTCGCGCTGCAAAGCTCCGGCGAGGAGCGTCAGCAAGCGGAGCTAAAGAAGTACGGCATCGCCGTGGGTGATGAGTAGGGTTTGTCTGTAACAGATCACGGTCTATCCGCCGTGACCAGCTCGTCGCCGCCCTCCCCCCGACTGAAGTCCCAGGGCAGTACTCGGGTGGAGCAACTGCACCTTTGATGACAATATGTCACCACATCAGGTGGAATGCTCATCTGTGCAGATTGCTGGAGCAGACGGGAGAGGGACATGGTTTCCTCACAGGCAGTTGCGGGGCCTGAAGCAGGCGACGGTCAGCTGAAACGAGCGGTCGGCTTCTACGGGCTGATGTTCATTTCGCTTGGGTCCATCATCGGATCGGGTTGGCTGCTCGGCGCACTGAACGCCGCCCAGGCGGCCGGCCCCGCCTCGATCCTGTCGTGGCTGCTCGCCGCAGCGATGCTGGCGGTGCTGGCGCTGATCCATGCGGAACTGGGCTCGGCATATCCAGTGGCGGGCGGCACCGCGCGCTTTCCGCTGTTCTCCCATGGCACCTTCACCGGATTCATAGCGGGGTGGGCTGGATGGTTGCAGGCGGTGGCCATCGCGCCGATCGAGGTGGAAGCGAGCCTGGCCTATCTGGACAACATTTCCTGGGTGAGAAACAACCTGAACCTGCTGCACCCCGACGGTACGCTCACCGCAAGCGGCCTCGGCTGGGCCACAGTGCTGATGGCAATCTTCACCGTAGTCAACAGCCTCGGCGTAAAACTGCTGTCCGAGAGCAACTCGTGGGTGGTGATCTGGAAGATCGCGGTGCCGTTACTGGCCGTATTCGTGCTGCTCCCGACGAGCTTCCACGGTGGTAACTTCAGTGCCGGCGGCGGCTTCGCTCCGTTCGGTGCTCACGGTGTATTCGCCGCGCTCCCGCTCGGCGTCGTGTTCGCCCTACAGGGTTTCGAACAGGCCATCCAGCTAGGCGGCGAGGCACGGAACCCCAAACGTGACATGTCCAGGGCGGTGCTGACCGCGGTGGCGATCGGCGCACTGATCTACGTCCTGCTGGAGATCGCGTTCATCGGCAGCCTCGATCCGGCCAACCTGGTCCACGGCTGGGCGAACCCCATCGCTAAGGGGAACTTCGGGCCCTACGCGACACTCGCGTTCGCCGCTGGCGCGGGTTGGCTCGCCTATCTGCTGTACGCCGACGCGTTCGTATCGCCCGCCGGCACCGGCCTGGTGTACCTGGCTACGTCGGCCCGGCTGACCTACGCACTGGGCCGGGATCGGCTCCTGCCGAGGGTGCTTGGCAAGGTGAACGTACGCGGCATTCCAATGTGGTCAGTCATTCTGGCCTTCCTGATCGGTGAAATCTCGTTTCTGCCGTTCCCGAGCTGGCATCAGCTGGTCTCGGTGGT
>DATATO010000051.1:0-4295 GCA_036268755.1 Mycobacteriales bacterium
GCGCGGCATTTTGTGAAGAAATGCCGGCGGCATTTCTTCACAAAATGCCGAGAAGCAACAGCTCGCACCTCCTTTGCCGGTCACCTTAAGCTCTAGACCTCCAGGCGCTCCGCCGCGACCATCCATCGCTCCTCGACGTCCGTCTTTTCGGCCGTGACCGTGCGCAGCTCCGCGTCGAGCTCCAGCAACCGGGTTGGGTCGGTGGCGGCGGCCGCGAGGGCGGCATGCAGCTCTCTCTCCTTACCGTCCAGGACGGTCATCCGCCGTTCCAGCTTGCTGAGCTCCTTGCGGGCGACGCGGAAGTCGGCCTGGTTGACCTTCTTCACCTCGGCGCCGGCGGGTCGCTCCCCCGCCTCGGCGAGTTGGGCGTCTCGACGCTGCAGGTATTCCTCAATGCCGCCGACGAGTTCGGCGATGCGCCCGTCGCCGAACAGCGCGACCACGTTGTCGCAGACCCGGTCGATGAGGTAACGGTCGTGGGACACCACGACCAGCGAACCCGGCCAGGAGTCAAGCAGATCTTCCAGCTGCTGCAGGGTGTCGATGTCCAGGTCGTTGGTCGGTTCGTCCAACAGCAACACGTTGGGTTCGGACATCAGCAGCCGGGCCAGTTGCAGCCGACGCCGCTCCCCGCCGGATAGCTCCGCCACGGGCGTCCATTGCCGGTTGGACGAGAATCCGAGCCGCTCCCCCAACTGGGAGGCTGACAACTCGTACTTGCCGAGCGTCACCGAGCGCGCGACGTCCTCGATGGCCTCCAGCACTCGCATACCCGTCGGGAGGTCGGTCAGCTCCTGCGTCAGATGCGCCAGCCGAACCGTCTGGCCCTGCACCCGCTTGCCGGTTTCGGGCTTTGCGTCGCCGGAGAGCAGCCGCAGCAGACTGGTCTTGCCGGACCCGTTGACACCCACTAGCCCGATACGGTCCCCGGGACCCACGCCCCAGGTGACGTTGGACAGCAGCGGTCGTGGGGCGGTTTCGGAGTCACCGCCGACGGAGAGGCTGACGCCCTCGAGCTCGATGACCGTGCGGCCGAGCCGGCGTTCGGCGAACGCGTGAAGCTCCAGTGAGTCGCGCGGCGCCGGCACGTCGGCAATCAGGGCCTCGGCGGCCTCGATGCGATACCGCGGCTTGGAGGTACGGGCCGGGGCGCCGCGACGGAGCCAGGCGAGTTCCTTCCGGGCCAGGTTTTGGCGTTTCTGTTCGGCAGTGTCGGCCAGCCGCGCGCGCTCCGCCCGGGCAAAGATCCAATCGGCGTATCCGCCCTCGGACTGTTGGACGGAACCGTCCGTCACTTCCCAGGTACGGGTGCACACGGTGTCGAGGAACCACCGGTCGTGGGTGACCACCACCAGGCCGCATCGCCGGTTGATCAGGTGCTGAGCCAGCCAGCGGACGCCCTCGACGTCGAGGTGGTTGGTCGGCTCATCCAACACCACGAGGTCGAGGTCCTGCACCAGCGCGGCGGCAAGCGAGACTCGACGGCGTTCCCCGCCGGACATGGTGGCAAGCTCGGCGTCCATGCCACGCTCGCGGATCCCCAGGCCGTCCAGCACGGAGCGCACCCGGGGGTCGGCCGCCCATTCGTGGTCGGCGTTGGAACCGAGCGGGTCCAGGACCGCGTGTCGGACGGTGCTGCCGGCGAGCTCGGTGCGCTGGGTAACCACGGCCAGGCGCAAGTCCCGGTTCGGGCTGACCCGGCCGGAATCCGGCGGCTCCACACCGGCAAGTACCTCGATCAGCGTGGTCTTGCCGCCGCCGTTGAGGCCCACGACTCCGATCCGATCGCCGGTGTCGACCCCCAGCGAGACGTTGTCCAACAACGCGCGGACGCCGTAGGACTTGCTCACCGATTCCAGGTTGACCAGGTGCGCCATTAGTCGCGCTCGCCGGTGCGCTTACGCGGTAGTGGGAAGAACCCGCTGGTGCGGGCCACGTAGTCGACGTAGCCGTGGCGGGTCCGGGAGAGTTGTTTTTCCAGCAACTTCTTACCTGTCTTCTTCACCAGTAGGTAGTTCATGAGCAGCGGGGAGACGATGGTGACCAGCCCCATCCAGTGACCGCAGGCGATCAGGAACAGCCCCCACCAGACGCAGGCGTCCCCGAAGTAGTTGGGATGGCGAGTGTATCGCCACAGGCCGCGGTCCATCACCTGCGACCGTTCGGCTCCGCTAGCGCGGCGGCGCTCGAACCGCGCCAGTTGCCAATCCCCCACCGACTCGAAGCCGAATCCGACGGCCCACACCGCCACGCCTAGGATTGTCGCCCAGTTGGGTCCGGCGGACTCGAACGACGCCACCTGCACCGGCAGCGAAATGAGCCACAGCACAACGCCCTGGGTGACATAGATCAGTAGGAACGCCCTGGCGGTGCGGTTGCCCGGCGAACGCGAGAGCAGCTCGTCGTATCGGGGGTCCTCGGGCTTGCCCCAGTTGCGGGCGCCGATATACAGGGCCAACCGAACGCCCCACACCACGGTGAGCACGGCCACCAGGAGGCGACGAGTGTCGTCGCCGGAGCCGGTAGAGGCTAAATAGCTGGTAGCGACAACGGCGACAAAGCCTAAACCCCAGGCCACGTCCACGACGCTGTGCTTGCCCTTGAGGAGGGCAACTGTGAAGGTGGCGACCATGACAGCCAACGCCGCCGTTCCCGTGGCGGCGAGGTTGGTGACGAAGTCATCGAACGGAAAACTGCCGGTCATGTATGAGCCCAACGCGGATGTGACGACGATAAGCAACCTTAACGGCTGAATGACATAGGGACGTTGTGCGCCCACATGAATCACTAAGAGGGCCTCTGAGAGCTCCGGTAATTGAAGGCTGATCCCCAACGGCGTTTTTGTAGGGCATGCACTTTTGATCGGAAATAGTGACATATAGTAACAAAACGCCGAGGATGACCAGCGCATCCCAGATGTATGCCGTCGCCGAGGGAGAAGTTCGGGTGAGAAAGCTGTGGTCGACCCATAGGTTCGCGACGCCGATTGTCACGCTGGTAGTTACCGCGGTTGTGTTCGTCTCTGGTGGGTCGGCCTCGGCGGCACCCAGCGGAAACATCGCCTCCGGCGAGGTATGGGCCGACACAGCGGGCAGTCCGATCCGCGCCGGCGGGGCCGGGATATTCCGAGTCGGGTCGACGTACTACTGGGTCGGTGAGGACCACGAGGGCCAGTCGGGTGCCCCCGACGGTCAATACTGGACCTTCCGGCGGCTTCGCTGCTACTCCTCGGCGGACCTGTCTATCTGGACCCGGGAGTCCGACGCTTTGGCGCTTCAGGGCAACGGCGACCTTGGCCTGAATCGGATCGTGGAGCGCCCCAAGGTTCTCTACAACACAGCCAGCAGGCAGTACGTGATGTACATGCATCTGGACAGTACGGACTATCAGGACGCCAGGGTCGGAGTAGCCACCAGTCCTATCCCCTGCGGCCCTTACACCTACCGCGGCGGTTTCCGGCCACTGGGCAACGATTCACGGGACATCTCGCTGTTCAAGGACACCGACGGCATCGGCTACCTAGTGTCCTCCACCAGCGGTAACAAAGATCTAGTGATCTACCGACTGGCGGCTGACTATCTCTCGACCGAGAGGGAGGTAACTCGGTTCACCGACGGTTCCAGGGAAGCGCCGGCGATGACCCGAGTCAACGGCACGTATTTCCTGATCACTTCGGGCACCAGCTATTGGGATCCCAACATGCAGAAGTACAACCGCGAAGTCACTGGCGGGTCCATGGTCTGACTGGACAGATTTGACACCGGGAGCCGACGACTCCTACAAGAGCCAAACCGCTTCGATCGTGTCGGTCAACGGATCGAAGGGCACAACCTACGTCTATGCCGGCGACCGGTGGAACAGCAGCCACCTTGGGGACAGCCGCTACGTGTGGTTACCGCTGCAACTGGACGGCGCCGCTCGCACGGCGAGTATGGATTGGTACGACCAGTGGCGGATAGATACCGCGCGGGGCAGGTGGATGCTCTCCTAGAGCGGCTAGCGTCCGCTGGCCACGGGGCGCAGCAGTCCCTCCTGCACGACCGTGGCAACATGCCGGCCGTCGGCGGTGAAACATCGTCCCGTGGCAAGGCCCCGGGCACCCGACGCCGACGGTGATTCGCAGTCGTACAGCAGCCACTCATCGGCCCGGAACGGCCGGTGAAACCACACGGCGTGGTCCAGGCTGGCGCCCTCGAACCCACCCCAGACCTCACCGTGAGCAGCCAAAACACCATCGAGCAGGGCGAGGTCGCTCGCATACGTGAGCGCACACGCGTGCAGCTTCGGATCATCGG
>DATATO010000052.1:0-1880 GCA_036268755.1 Mycobacteriales bacterium
TCACCGGTGGCGTCGGCGAACAGGTTGACGTCTTCCTGGCTGATCGTCACCCAATCGCTCTCTCCGATGCTTTCGCCCTTGATCGAGGCGAGGTCGGCGACTGAATCGAAGGTGCGCATAGCGTTATCTCCTCTGTTGTCGCTGGAAACGATACTGTCGGCCCTTCCTTGGCGGGTTGAGACCCCGGTTTTGCCGCCCCAACCCATGGGTAGACCCCTCCGAGCGGGTGCACATGCCCGATTCGGGCGAGACAAGCTCGCACAAGCCCCAAAAAAATCCGAAGGGATACTGGCGTTGGCTCATGTCACGGCCCACCACGGCTGGTTTAAAGACACTCGCTTACACGTCGACGACACGGGCGGGTCAGGTCGGCCTGTTGTGCTGATTCATGCCTGGCCGCTGTCCGGACAGGCGTGGTTGCCGCAGATCTCCGCCTTGCATGAAGCCGGATATCGCGTCATCACCTACGACCGTCGGGGATTCGGTCGCAGCGACAAGCCGCTCAGCGGATACAGCTACGACAGCCTCGCCCACGATCTACATGTTCTTGTAGAACATCTGGATTTGCAGGACGTTACGCTCGTCGGCTGCTCGATGGGCGGTGGCGAGGTCGCGCGCTACCTGTCGACATATGGCGCCGACCGTGTGCACAGTGTCGTGTTCGCATCCGCAGTCACCCCGTACATGCTGCACACCGGTGCCAATCCGGACGGTCCCCTGAGTAAGAAATATGCCGCGCAGTCGGCCGCCTCCTTGATCAAGAACGTCGACGCTTTCTACGAACAACAGATGATCCAGTTCTTCTCTGCCAACGGCGAATTGGTGGCCACCGACGGCCAGCGCGCCCAAGCGCTCACGCTGTGCAAGCAGTCCGGTCAAGAGGCATCCCTAGCATGCATGGTCGCTTGGGGCAGCACCGACTTCCGTGACGACTTGGCCCGCGTGTCGGTTCCGACGCTGGTGATCCATGGCGATGCCGACGAATCGGTGCCGTTCGAAGGGTCGGCCACCCGCACGCATGCCGCCATCCCGCACAGCGAATTACGCACTATCAGCAACGGCCCGCACGGCTGCAACATCACCCACGCCCAAGAATTCAACGAGACACTGCTCGATTTTCTCGCGGCGTGACCGCCTCCACACCCGGCCAAGGTTTGGCCCTTTCCGCTGTGCGGGTAGGCACAGGCCAGCTAGGGGCGACAAAGCCTCGGAAGGAGCCCGGAACACATGGCGGAAGAAAAGGGCTATAAGGCCGAAGACGATGTTGAGGCCGAGGACCACCAAGCCGAGTCCCGCGACGGGCGTGAAAGCGCTGGTTCGTACGTGGGGCGCACAGCCGCCGACGACGCCATCGACGCCGGCGAGACAGGTGCCGAAGCCCGCAGCAAGGACACGTCGTAAAACCACCCGTTTAAGGATGGCCCGGTGAAGCTACTGCTGCTCGCCGACACGCATGTTCCCCGGCGCGCTCGCGATCTACCGCCACGAGTATGGGAGGAAGTCGCCCAGGCCGACGTGGTGGTCCATGCCGGTGACTGGGTGATACCCGAATTGCTTGACGAGCTGACCGCCGGGTCGGCACGCCTGGTGGCGTGCTGGGGCAACAACGACGGCCCGGAACTGCGTTCGCGGTTGCCGGAGCGGGCGGATGTGGAGCTCGACGGGCTGCGGTTGACCGTGGTCCATGAAACCGGCGGCAGCGCCGGACGGGACGACCGCATGTCTGGCCGCTACCCGGACACCGACGTGCTGGTGTTCGGCCACAGCCACATCCCGTGGGACACCACCACCAGCACCGGTATGCGGTTGCTCAACCCCGGCTCCCCGACCGATCGGCGGCGACAGCCCTTCTGCACCTACATGACGGCGAGTACCCAAGA
>DATATO010000053.1:0-3480 GCA_036268755.1 Mycobacteriales bacterium
GGGGCATGCGATTACTATGCGCCATCGTGCAACTTTATGCAAGCCCCTGGTAGAGAGCATGTCTTTGGCAGTGTGTGACATATTGCCGCCGGCAATATGTCACACACTGTCGGTAGATGCCGAGCGACGGGCAGCGCTACGGCTGCGAACTATCGGAGTTTTCCGACAGCAATTGGACAAACCCAGCCTCATCGAGGATCGAGACGCCCAACTCGACTGCCTTGTCGTACTTGGACCCCGGCGACTCCCCCGCGACTACGTACGACGTCTTCTTCGACACCGACCCCGTGACCTTTCCGCCCAGGTTCTGCACCGCAGCGGTGGCCGAGTCGCGGCTGAATCCCTCCAGCGAGCCGGTGATCACCACGGTCATTCCGGCCAGCGGCCGGGCCATCTGCTCGCCGACCTCCTCGGCCATCCGCACCCCGGCAGCCCGCCATTTCGCCACGATGTCGCGATGCCAGTCGACCGTAAACCAATCAATGACGGCGGCGGCGATCGTCGGCCCCACACCGTCGGCGGCGGCCAGCTGCTCCGCGGACGCCGCAAACAGCGCGTCGAGCGAGCCGAACTCGCGGGCGAGCGCCTGGGCGGCGGTCGGCCCCACGTGGCGGATCGACAGCCCCACCAGCACCCGCCATAGCGGCCGCTGTTTTGCGCCCTCGATCTCCCGGATCAGGCGCTGCGCATTGGCGCTGAGCTCCCCGTCTTTTTTAGTGAAGAAGGTGTGGCCGGCCAGCCGCTCGGGTGTGAGCGCGAACAGATCACCCTCGTCGATGACCACGTTCTCTTTGAGGAGCGCCACAGCGCCCTCATACCCCAGTGCCTCGATGTCAAAGGCGCCCCGGCCCGCGAGGTGAAAGATGCGCTCTCGCAGCTGAGCCGGACAGGACTGGGAATTGGGACAGCGAATATCGACGTCCCCCTCCTTCTCCCGCTGCAGCTGGGTGCCGCATTCCGGGCAGGCAGTCGGCATCACGAACTCTCGCTCGCTGCCGTCCCGCAGCGCGACGACCGGACCCACGATCTCGGGGATGACGTCGCCGGCCTTGCGCAGCACGACCGTGTCGCCGATAAGGACGCCCTTCCGCTTGACCTCGTCGGCGTTGTGTAGGGTCGCGAGCTCAACCGTGGAACCCGCGACGAGCACCGGTTCCATCCAGCCGAAGGGCGTGACTCGGCCGGTCCGCCCCACGTTGACCCGGATATCGAGAAGCTTGGTGTTGACCTCCTCGGGCGGGTACTTGTAGGCGATAGCCCATCGGGGAGCGCGACTGGTGGACCCGAGCCTGCGCTGCGCGCTGAACTCGTCGATCTTCACCACCACACCGTCGATTTCGTGCGCCACATCATGGCGGTGCTCGTCGGACTCGGCGATGTAGGCGAGAACCTCGGTCATGCTCGGCAGGACCCGATACCGGTCCGAGACCGGCAGCCCCCAGCGGGCGAGTTGCTCGTAGGCCTGCGACTGGGTGGTCAGTACGGGGCCGCCCTCCCGGGCGCCGATGCCGTGCACAAGCAGCTGAAGCTTGCGGCTCGCCGTGACCCGCGGGTCCTTCTGCCGCAACGACCCGGCGGCGGTGTTGCGGGGGTTCGCGAACGGCGGCTTGCCGGCGGCCACCAGCTCCGCGTTGAGCTCGGCAAAACCGCTGACCGGAAAGAACACCTCGCCCCGGACCTCGAGCACTTCCGGCGCATCCTCGCCGTGCAACGTGAGCGGGACCGAGCCGATGGTGCGGACGTTGTAGGTGACATCCTCACCGGTGACCCCGTTGCCGCGTGTCGCGGCGCGGACCAGCCGCCCCTTCTCATACAGGAGATTGATGGCGAGACCGTCGATCTTGAGCTCACAGAGGTAGTGCACGTCTCCACCCACCTCGGCGGTAACCCGCTGTGACCAGGCGAGCATCTCCTCTTCGTTGAACGCGTTGTCTAGGCTCAACATCCGCTCGCGGTGATCGATCGCGGTGAACTCCGTGGAGAAGCCGCCGCCCACCAGCTGGGTAGGCGACTCCGGCGTCCGCAGCGTCGGGTGCTCCTCCTCGATGGCGTTCAGCTCGCGCAGCAGGGTGTCGTATTCGGCGTCGCTGACGGTCGGGGCGTCCTTGACGTAGTAATTGAACTGATGGCCGACAATCAGTTCGGATAGCTCCGCATGTCGGTGTGCCGCATCTATCTCTGTACGCGCTGCCATCAGCCCTCCTCCAACCTGGTGTCCAGTTTAGAGTGACGCAGTCCGGATTCCGATCTTCCGGCCTGCGTGACACTCTGACAACGCAGGCAGCGCGATGGGCACTGCACTAAACACTAGGGTGAGGACATGAGTAGCGGTCACTACGGCGAACAACAGCCCTGGCAACAGCAACCGCCAGGTGGACCGCCGTGGGGGAACCAGTATCCGAGCCAGCCGCCGAGGCCGCCGCAAGGTCAGCCCGGCGGTCAGTATCCAGGCGGTCAGGGTCCATATCCCGGACAATTCCAGGGACAACACCCCGGCTTTCCCAGCCAATATCCCGGTCCATATCCGCCTGCGACGGCGCCGCAGCGCAGCCGGAAAGGCCTCATCATTGGCATCGTCGCGGCCGTCGTACTGGTGCTCGGGCTGGGAATCGGCGGCGTCGTCCTACTGGGCAAGGACAATAAGGACAGTAAGTCCCACAGTTCCAAGACCGATAAGACACCGAACAGCCCGGTGGCCCTGATGAAAAAGATTCAGGCCGCCGATCCGTGCGCAATTCACAACATCGCGGCCCTCAAGAAATACGGCCCGAATCAGGGATTGGCGCTGGACAGAAGCTTCAATGACTGCTCCGCGCTCTCCGGCGACAAGAACAACCAAACCTCCGACGTATACAAGTTCGAGCTGACGCTGGGGACCAGTTACACAGCGGCTGATAAGGCCAAGGACACCCCCGAGACGGTGGGTGGCCTCAAGGTGTTCAAGCTCAACGTCTCAGAGGACCTCACCGACAGCTGTTACTACAACCTGCCTTATCCAGGCCTCGACTACGCGGTCGAGATTCGGGCCGTCAAACTCCCGCCGGAGGGCGGCAACAAGGACTGGCCGCAGCGGTGCCAGGTCGCCAAGGAATATCTCCAGGCCGTCTCCAGTAAGGCGCTCAGCCTGCCGGCACGCACGAAGCCGCCCGCGGAGCCCACGCTGGAAGGCAAGGACCCGTGCGCGAAGAGTGCCGAGGCGGCGGCGGCCGTCTCCGGTTGGACGGCGGGGCAGATCACGTACCAGAATCCTTACTTCTGTCGGATACCGCTCACCAAGACCGGCTCGCCGGTCCCCATGACCCTGAGCATCTACTGGGATATCAATGCCGAACAGTCAACCACCTCCTCATTCGGAGGTACGGCTAAGGCGATCCAGCTGGGCGGTCTCAGCGGCGCACAGCTGAGCTCGGACAACTTCGGTAGCGGCGGCGGATCCTGTTCCAACGCGATGGTGTTTAAGAAAGCAAACCCAGACGAGGA
>DATATO010000054.1:0-5105 GCA_036268755.1 Mycobacteriales bacterium
CGAACGCGCCGAACACAACTTCCGAATGGACCCCGCCGGAACGATAGCCGCGGTCACCACCGCGCATCGCCCCTGGCTGGTGATCTCCGACGTCACGTTCCGACCGGAGATAGACGTGACCGCCGAGCACTGGCTCTATCGCCAGCTGCGCCAGCACCTAGAGCCGTGGGCGCAGCTGGCGGCCGACCATATGGACCGCTGGTTCGAGCGATTTGTCCCCGGAACGATGCAGCACGATCCATTGACGCTTAGCATCGCGCTAGGCATCCCCTTCGTCCAGTTCGACTACACGCCGATCGCCCTCGCCGGCGACGCCCGAATGCGGCACCACCCGGACGGCACGATGGTGTTTCTCGCCCGCGAGGCGCACTATGGGCCGTTCATGCAATGGATCGGGAAGCAACTAGGGCTGGAAGCGTCGGGAACGTAGTCACCATTTGCATAATGTGCACTCACTTTACGCATGCCGTAGGCGACATATATAGAATCAAATTTGCTATCATTTCTGAATGCCAAACGTGATTGTACGAGATGTGGCTGTGGATGACGTTGCCACACTCAAACGAGCTGCGGCAGCTGGTGGCATTTCGCTACAGAAATACTTAGCTCAGGAGCTCCACGACGAAGCATCACGACTACGCAGGCAAGAAGCCATAGACCGCATGCGGGCGCGGATGAAGGGCAGGTCCAGCGCCAGTTTTACGGAGATCGCGGAATCCATGTCAGCGATACAACTAAAACAAGACGAACAAAAAGGCATTCACAAGCATGACAGTGATTGACGCCAACGTTGTTGTTGCCGCGCTCGTCGGCAGCGACGATGCCGCCTCCATGGCAGCGGCACAGTCGATAGGCAATGCCCAAACATTGCACGCCCCCGCGCATTTCGTCAGTGAGGTACTTGGCGCTATCCGCTGGCTAGCCGCCGGCAAGCGCATCACCTGGGATGACGCCGACGCGGCAGTGGATGCGTTACCGGCGCTAGGTGTGCGTCTCCATAGCCCTACCTCGGAAGACATAGGGCGAGCTTGGGAATTGCGACACAACATCACGCCTCAAGACGCACTCTATGTCGCACTCGCGGAACGGCTAGCCCAAATCTTTATCACTGCAGACGTTAAAATCGGCCGGGCGAACCAAGCACGTTGCCGCATCCAGACACCGTAAGTCGAAAGCCCCTAACCCGGGTTGCAAAACTCCGTAGGCTACGGATTGACATCGCCGGGGTCACGCGAGGTGCGGCCCGATCCGGACTCGTATACCTGGCGGGTCAAGTCGGTGATCTGACCCGCGGCCGTGTCCCATGACGTGTTGGCCGGGTAGAGCGTGAGTACCACCAAGATCTTGGAGTCGCCGTCTACCAGGCCGCTGGTGTGCAGCAGCGGGCTCGTCAGATCGATATTCGGAGCGCCTTTGCGCTGCGCCGAGCGTAGGCTAACGCTGTCCGGCGCCTCCTTGCCGTAGGCCGCTTTCTCCGCCAGAGTCGTCGGAGAACATTCCTGACCTGCCGGGGTCTCGCCGAAGCCGGACCAGCCCTGCTTCACGCCGACCGGAGTCGGCACCGCCGACGGGATGCCGAAGGATTGGTCGCGCCCGTCGACGGCACACCTGGTGGACTGGTGCAGCTGCGCGAGAACGAACGCCTTGAAACCCTGCGGGTCGTTGTCGTCGAGCAGATACCGATAGATCTTCACCACGTCGGAGGCACTTAACGCGGTGTATCCCCAATAATTGGGGTCGGCGGGCGGCTGAGTCTGCCGCAGGCCCAGCCGCGGCACCATCCGGGTGATGACCTGGTCCCGCCCAGCGGCCTGCCAAAAGTTGCGGGCGGCAACATCGTCGCTGGAGCGCAGCATCGACTGCAGCGCGGCGCGATCCGTGGCGGGGACCGCATCCAGGGAACCCTTAGTTTGTAGATAGTCCAACGCGATGAGCAGCTTAACCAACGACGCGGAACGGTACTGCTTCGTCGGATTGAGCTGCGACGTCACCGAATCGGACTCCCGGTCGTACAACACATAGCTAGCCGTCACTCCCTTCGGGACGCTAATCCCGGAGGATTCCGTGCCGTTATCGGCATAGGCCGCATAGACGGCGGTGGAGGACGCAAGGACTATCGCGGCCACGACGGGGAGCCACACTCGGGGAGAGAACACAATACCTTTGTACCTTGCCCCAAAACACATTCCACAGCAGGGGACGGGGTTCCACTATCAAGGCCGGAAGATCCTGTTAACACTCGGCTCACAGCCGGCGTTCGACGCGTTCCACGACCGACCTCAACTGTGGCTCGGCGCAATGGCTAAACCTCGTGACGACATGCGCGGGACCGTAGCGTCCCCGGATCTCGGCGAGCCGTTCGGCGAGGGTAACCCGGGTTCCGTCCGGCCCCGTCGTGAGATCACACCACCACAGGGCGTCGGCAAGCGGGGATTGCTCGTGGGTAAATCGATCCAGCTGCCGACTTACCCCACGGAGGCCGGCCTCCACCGCCGCCGCAGTGTGGTGGGCCACCAGGTTACAGAGCCGGGGCTCGGCCCCGATGGACCGCAGATACTCACCCCCGTCGAGCGGGTGAAACCTGGTAACGACCAGTGGCGGCGCATAGCCAATGTCGTGCAGCCAGGCCGCGGTGAGCAGCAGATCGGCATCGTTCCCCACGAGGCGGCCCACATCGGTGGCGGCGTGCGCGACGGCCTGCACGTGGCGCCACCGCCGCGGCAGCGGCTTCGCCAACAATCCTTCCGCCAGTTGGGCGGCACGTTCGGGGGTCAGGCCCTAGCCTCCGGCGTTCGACTCGGCCGACTCATGGCCTGGGGGTGCCCAGGACACATTCTCCTCCGACAGGGCGCCGGTCGTGGGCGAAGGAAGGAGCCCCGAACGCTCGTACTCGGTGATCTGCCCGATCCGCCGCACATGTCTGGCGGATCCGGAAAATTCGGTGGCGACAAATGCGTCCACGATCTCGCAGGCCTGTTCGGTGCTGTGCATCCGGGCACCTAGGCTGACGACGTTGGCATTGTTGTGTTCCCGAGCCAGTGTGGCGAGCTGAACCGACCACGCCAACGCGGCCCGGATCCCGTCGACCTTGTTGGCCGCGATCTGCTCCCCATTGCCGGACCCGCCCAGCACGATACCGAGGCTGCTGGGATCGCCGGCCACCTTGTTGGCGGTCGCCAGGCAGAACGGCGGATAGTCGTCCTCGGCGTCGAAGTGCGTGGGACCGCAGTCGATTACCTCGTGTTCCTGCCCGCGCAGATGCTCGATAAGCGCGGTTTTGAGCTCGAATCCAGCGTGGTCGCTGCCAATGTAAATCCGCCAAGTCGACATGTCGCCAGTCTGCCATACGACTACCAACGGTCAGGCGGAAACGAGCCCGGCTCAATCCTCGTCAACCGCGGCGAGCACCAATCCGGCGCGCGGCTTGGGCGTGAACCAGGTGCTCTTCCTCGGCAGCCGCTGACGGGCATTGGTGACCGCGATGAAATCATCGATCCGTACCGGCGCCATCAACACGACCATGGCCGCTCGACCGGACTTGACCTCGGCCATCAGCCACGATGTCGGGTAGCCGCCGCTCACATAGGTGATCCGCTTGTCCTCCGCGTCGAGACCGAGCACCCGGCCGAACAGTTCCCGTTCGATCACCGCATGATCCATGGCGTCGACTGAGGTCCGTCCGTCTCGCGCGGCGGGAAGGGTCAGCCGCGCCGAACGTCCCGGCGCGCGCAGCACTACCGTTCCGGGTTCCATCGGCGCCGCCCAGCCCTCGCCGGCAGGCGGGTCCGCGACACCAATCCCGGCCCGGCCTAGGCCCTCGAGCAGGTCGTCGAAGGAAGCGGCACCGAGGTCCCGCACCAGACGGTGATATGCCCGAATCTTGACCGACTCCCCGGTGGTGATCGCCGCCAGGAACCGCGGCAGTTTTCCGAGCTGGGCGGCGAGGCTGCGGTGGTTGCCGTCGGCCACTATCAGCTCGCCGGCGCCCGCGAGCTCCAGTAGCCGATCGCGCTCATCACCGGCCTCCAGCAGCCACACCTCGTGGGTGTTGCCGTGTCCGTCCACGTCCGCCACGTCCGGGGTGCCCAGTGAATCGATGAGCCCTGAGAGGTAGGAATGCAGGCTGACCTGGGTGTTGGTGTGTAGCAGCACTACAGCCGAGGCCAGGGTCTGAATTTCTTCGGTGAGCGCGACCCGCTGCCGCACCTTCTCGATAAACACGTCTTCGTTACGGATCACCCGCCCGGGCTCGTCGGCCGAGCTGGAGATCTGACCGGTGTCGACCATGCAGAACACACCCAGTGCCGGCCCCTCGGATGTCAAAATCCGATAGGGCGCCACAACGTCGGTAACGGGCTGCAGCACCCCGTCACCGCGAAGCCGGTCCAGGTGCGCGGCCGCCGCGGGCAACGACTCGCCGAAGCCGCGGCCAAGCCGCACAGACTCGGGCGTGCAATGCGGCATCTCGACCGCCAATAACGAATCCGGCCGCTGCTCGATAGCGGCAGTCACCTCGCTATCGGCGACGAACTCACCATAGTTAGGCGCGCCCGTGGCGCCGCGAGAAATCCAACCGCTGGTCAACGGAGATACGAGAGCCGGCCGCCGCTCACGAAAAGTATTCATCGTCACAACCTTAGGGCCCGCGGGTGGACTTCAGGCCATGTTCGTAGCGTGGAAGACTACAACACTCACGTAGTTGTGCCCGTTCGAATGGCGCGGCCGTGCAGCAGATACCGAGTCTCGCCAGCAAGGAGTTTTACTGTGCCCGGCAGCAATCTCACACGTACCGACGCTGCGGCCCGCGCCGCGTTACTGCACGTCGATTCCTACGACGTCACCCTGGACCTCACCGACGACAACGGCGGCGCAGGCCAGGGCGTTTTCTCGTCCCGCACCGTCGCCCACTTCAGCTGTAATTCGCCCGGCGCCGAGACGTTCATCGACCTGGTGGCCGACAGCATCAACGGCGCGACCCTGAACGGCGCCCCGGTCGACACCTCGGACTACAAGCCCGCGAACGGCCTGCGACTCGTGGGACTGGCCGATGTCAACGAGCTCGTCATCGACGCCAACTGTCGCTTCATGAACACCGGCGAGGGGCT
>DATATO010000055.1:0-4218 GCA_036268755.1 Mycobacteriales bacterium
AAAGCGCGTTCGCTCGTGAGGTCGCGCTCGAAGTCCTCCGCTACCGGACCGAGCACGATCTCACGCAAGTGCAGTTTGGGGAACTCATCGGGTTGAGTCAGCCCGCCGTTGCACGGCTGGAGGACGGCGAGGTGAATCCGACGTTGAAAACGCTCGCTAGAATCAGCGCCTCGACTGGGCTCGACTTTCACCTCGACGTGGTTCACGGCACCATCGCCATGGCTGCATAATTGGGAAAGCGCGGCGCCAACACGGGTCGGTCATAACGCAGCCGGCGGCGGAGCACCACTCGGTTATTGACCCTTTGTCTTGGGATGCTGCCGGCGGTTGTGTGTGGTTCGACGAAGCTGTTCCGTATGTTCCGTGATTCCGGCAATTTTTTCCGCTAGCACTGCATGCGTGTCTACTAGGTAGGCGCGAACATCGGTGAGGGGGGTCAGCAAGAGGGCGGCATCGTTGTCTCCCAAGGCCTTCTGAACCCGGTCGACTCGCCGTTGCCCATCTCGCGGCAACCCCTCGGCCGTGCTCACTTGGCCGGCCAGCGTCCGCAGCGATGCCGAATTCTGCCGGGCCCAGGTGTTGACCACACGTTCCGCCGCCCGCTTGGCGCGCTCGGCCCGGACCCTTCCCTCACCGGTGGTTTCATTGCCGCCGGAAGGTCGGAGCCGCAAGTAGCGACGCTCGGCCGCCTGGCGGCTTCCCACGCCTAGCGCCTGGGCCAGGCTCACCCAGCTTGCACCTAATCCACGGGCCGCGGTGATCAGCCGGGGTTCCCATTCCGCGAGCTCCTCGCGGAGATTCCGGAGCGTGGCCAGCGCCGACAGCAGCTCCGTTGTCGTGAGGTTCGGCTCAGTGGTGCTCCGGCGGTTAGCTGATTCCGCCACCTGTAGTCCTCTCAATGCCTTTTCTACTTGTCATCATTACGACGACATGCTATATCAAGAAGTACGCGTTGACACGATGATCAGACGGAGGTGTAACGATGTTGATGCGTACTGATCCGTTCCGGGAGTTGGATCGGCTGACCCAGCAGGTTCTCGGCAGTGGTCAAGGAACCTGGTCTAGGCCTACGGTTATGCCGATGGACGCCTATCGGACCGGGAACGAATTCGTGGTCCATTTCGATCTGCCTGGAGTTTCTCCCGACTCGATCGACCTGAACGTGGAGCGCAATGTGCTCACGATCAAGGCCGAACGGCGCCCCACGCCGGTGGATGACGACGTGGAGATGCAGGTGGCAGAGCGCCCCCTAGGCGTATTCTCCCGACAGCTTTTCCTGGGGGAGACGCTGGACACCGACAATGTCTCGGCAAGTTACGACGCAGGCGTGCTCACGCTCCGTATCCCGGTCGCAGAGCGAGCGAAGCCCCGCAAGATTGAGATTTCCAACCACAGTGGAGGGCGAAAACAAATCAACGCCTGACTCTTCAACGACCGTAGTTAGCCGTAGAGGGGAGGCGTTGAAATGTGTAGGAGAGAGGTCCCGGTTCAGTGCGGGGCAATCAGTGAGGGACTACGGGAAGATTCGGCCATCGCAGATGAATTCGCTGCTCTCATGTGCGCCGATGAGGACCTTCTCCGCGCTGAGTTTGATGCAATCGTCGAGGCATCGTGGGGAGAGCATCCCCCACGGCATACCCGAAGGCTCGGTGCACCGCAAGCGCAACCCGGACGAGATCGCCCTGACTGTCCGAGGCGATTGGTGCGTCGGCCTCGACATCCCGGCACCGGGGGATGGGCGCGGCAGCGATCGCCTCCGTTTCGGCATCAACTCGAGCTGTAGTCGACACGAGAGGAGAAGGGTGAATCGCTCCGGTCGGGCCCGCAAGCGTCCGACCGGGAGCTACCGCCCCTGGGGTATTTACTCCGGATATTTCGCCGATTTGGACGGGTATCTGTGGGAGATCGCCTGGAACCCCGGCGCTGGCCGGCGCGAACGGCTAGCTGCAGCGGGGGGTTACGCGAACAGCACGCGATGGTCGGGTATGCCGGGGTTGATGGTCCGCGACAGGCTTTCCGCCTCGGCCTGCAGCTCGGCGCGTTCCCGCCGATTTAACGGCCGCAGCGGCGAAAGCTCCACGGTGGCGAGGCGTCGCTTGGCCTGCATAGACCAGGTTCCGGCGACGAGACCGTCAAGTAGAAACGTCGGCAGGATTCGCAGGTTACGGCGCTGATAGATAACGTCACGGTAGGGTTCGGGCAGAATCCTGGCTCGGTGTTCGGGGGAGTAGGCGAGCAGCGTGCTGTCGAAGCTGGGCAGTAGCCGCGCCGGTGCCGGGCGGTCGGCAGCCGGTCGCGGCGCGTCGGACAGGTCGTAGAGCTGGCGGCCGCGTGGATCAACAAACCGGGCGAACTCGTCGCCGTGCGCCGCAAGGATGTCCCGGACCGGCGGCGTCTTCGTCCCCAGCCAGTAGGCGATATCTGCCGCGGCCGCGGGGCCGAACGCGCGCAGGTAGCGGCTTACTAGCTCGAGCAACACGGTATCCGACCAGATCGCCGGGCGCGGTGCCGCCGCATAGGCCACCGGCTGGGCGGCACCCCAGCCTCCGGGCTCCGGAACCCGCCTCAGCCGGCTCCAGCGAAAGAACGGTCGCCAGTTGTGGCTGCGTTGGATCTCGAGCTCCTCCGGACTGAGGAGGTCGGGGTTCGCGACAAGCGCGGCGGCAACGGTCGATTCGGCGAACTCCGACAGCTCGGCGGAGCTGCGTGGCTGCGCCGCGTAGTCGGCCAGCCGTTCCCGTACCGCCGCCATGGCCTCGGTGGGCGGGGTTTTAGCGCGATGCCAGCTGTCGGCGCCCGACTCGGTCGCCATGGCGGCATACTCCGGGTATTCGGCGGCGCTGACCAGATGCAGGGTGCCGCGGATGAGCTGCCCGGTGATCAGCTCGCCATTGTCCAGCGCCGCATACAGCGCGGCGGGGGAGAAGCCCTGAACCCGAGACCATAGCGCAATCGGTATGGCGGGCCAGTGCTGAGCCTGCAGCGCGCCGATGCGCGCCACGACCTCGGCCACCGGGGCGTCGATGCGTTCCAGCAGGCCCTGTCGGGCTAGGAGCGCCCGGCCCAGCTCGGTGTCGGTCAAGGTTTCGCCGTGGATCATTCTCAGAACCCTATAGCGACGCTGTGACAATCGACGCCGGCTTGCGACGCTCTATCGGTTGGGCCTCGTGTTGTTTCGAGGGGTTGCGTCCGGGGTGCGGCGCGGCGTGCGTTGGGGTGTGGTTGGGTCGCCCGTTTCCGGTCGGAAGGGGCGGAGCTGTTCGGCGCGGATGGCCCTGCCGACCTGCAGGTTTTCGCTGGCGTACGCGCCCAGGCCGAAGTCCCGGGCCGGCATTCCGACGCCGCCGCGACCTGTGGTGACGTTGTCCCACGAGAGTTCGACGCCCTCGGCAATGTCGGTGGTCGGTATTACGGTCCGTTGTAGATCCCGCAGGTGTCGCTCGCTCGGGCGGGGTTCGTCGGACCGGCCCTGATAAATACGGATATTGTCGCTCGCGCGCCGTGCGGCCCGCGCGGGGTCGGCTTCCGCCTCCCGAATCGCGGTCACGATGTTGCGGAGTTCGTCGGGTGTCACCGCACGGTGGGGTCCGCCGGGGGCCTTATCGGCCTGATCGGGGAGGCGGATCTGCGCCTTGATGACATGCGCATTCTCATAGACGGCGGCCTGTGCCATGCTGGGAGTGTCGACGTCCTCACCCGTGTTGGGGTCGACGTATCCGATGGTGTGATCGGAGAATCCGGCCGGCACCCCGAGTCGTTGCTGCATGGCCCGTATCTCGCTGAGCCCCTGCTCATGCGGGGCGGAGGGGGAACCGGCGACGCTGTGCAGCAGCACCATTTCGGCGCCAACCTGGTCGACGGTCGCGGTCGCGCGCTCCATGGAGTCGCCCTCTCGCACGCCGGTGGACATTACGACGGGGATGTCCAACTCGCGCGCAACAGACGCCACCTTGGCCACGAACATGGGGTCTTGGTGGTCCATGGATTCGATGCCGATGCCGGCGAGCTGTACCCGGCCCTGCTGGTGGTAGTCGGCCAATAGCCGCAGCTCCGTGTCACCGAAAACGGACGGGACGTAATCGATCCCTCGTTCCGCAGCGTATTGTGACAGCTCGGGGTGCCAGTTCGGGTCCATGACCCGGCCGGCCATGTATTCGGCGAAGGCGCCTGGCTCGTCCTCGATGCGGCCTTCCTCGACCATTCGGCGGACTGCCGGGG
>DATATO010000056.1:0-3771 GCA_036268755.1 Mycobacteriales bacterium
GGGCAGCCTCGGCGCCGTCGAAAAAGCGCGAAATGCCCCATATGTGGCCTCGGTACAGTCCGCAAGACCAATGGGGTCTACAGCTGCTCGAAGTGCGGACGAGTCTTCGAGAAACTGCCGCCTAAGCCGAAACGCTCCTGACCGATGACAAGTTCGTCACTCGCCGACGCCTCTCTCACCGCAGGCAGCCGCATCGGTCGCTACTTCAACATCGTCAGTATGCTGCCTACGCTCTTCCTGGTGTTGTGGACGTATGCCCTTTTGGCGAGTCACCCGTGGCAACATGCGCCTGATCTCCAAGCCGCAAAGACTCAATTGAGCCATTGGTCAGCCGCCGAAGTCACCTGGATACTGCTGGCAACATTACTCCTGGCCCTCTTCCTACACCCACTACAGTTTGCTACCACCCAACTCTTGGAGGGCTACTGGGGAACCTCCCGGGTTGCGCTCTGGCTCATGGCGAAACGGATCCAATACCACCGGAAACGACGTCGGCACCTGGAAGACCTCGGCCAGTACCACTCTGACGTGCTAGAAGAGCAGGTGGCGGAGGGAATCTCGGCACTATATGCAGACAGCCCGCAGAGCGACGATCACGCAGACATCAGGAACAAAAAGATCGCTCTCATCAACAGCGAGCGAGGCGACGCCATGATGATTCACATAATTGGAGAGCAAGCCGCCGAACCCGCACTCAGCAACTACCCAGAAGCCGACCGCGTCTTACCGACCAGGCTCGGAAATACCTTGCGCTCCTTCGAGGACACGGCAGGGAAACAGTACGGCCTGGATGCGATCACCACCGCTCCACACTTCTTCCTGATCGCTCCCGAACGACACATGCAATACGTCCGTGACTCTCGAGAGCAACTCGACGCGGCCGTCAAACTTTGCACCATCTCGCTTATTGCCACGGCCATCACCGCAGGGCCATTACTCCTCGACGGTATCTGGCTGCTGATAGCGCTTGCACCCTATTCGCTTGCCTACTTTGCCTACCGCGCGACAATCGCCGCAGCCCAGGAGTACGCAGTCGCAGTGAAGACAGTGATTGATCTCAATAGATTCGCCCTCTACGAGAGCCTCCGAGTCGGGCCTCCCAAGCATACCAAGCAGGAAAGAACCACTAATAAGCGTCTCATGAAGCTACTCCAGGGTAGCGACAGAACCTCGGTCCGCTACCACCGCCCGCCACAAGAGCCCGCGGTCGGCGACGGCGACAAATGACAGATCCTGGACAACATCCCGCACCGCGGCGACGACGTCTTGACTGATGACGATCTGATCACGACGGTTAATGCGGCGCCGCTCAGTCGCGATTACACGGAGGTCAGACGCCGGAGGCGCCCGGCGCCGGTACTTGAGGAGGACGTCCGGACAGGTGGCGGTTCTGGTCGTTCTGGTGATCGTCGCAGCGATGGTGTGGTTCCTCGTACACCGGGCCCGTCGTGCCGCCAAGAGACGCACCGCTCCAGCCGCCCCGCCGATGGCGTGGCCAGCGCCGATGAACTCGGTAGCTACTGACTCGTCACCGATTCGACCCGTGCGACGCGATACCGTCCGGCGAGCCCCACCGGCTGTCCCGGCCGATGTCCGTCCGCCGACCGGACCCCCCGCTCCCGCGCGACGGTCACCTGTCATGCATGCCGCCGACCTGCCAACTCGCCGAACACTGCCGGTGCCGAAGCGGGCCCGGTGGGAGCCGCCCCGCCGACGGTATATCGACTGTTGGCTGCCGGATGGCGTGCGGGTAGAGGTCGCCGGACTGTCGATCTCCGGTGGAATGCTCCACGTGGGTTCACATCTGCCTGCGGACAATGGCAGCGGGCCCGATCCAGCACTGATCGATCCACGCCTGCCCGTCGACCTCCGACGCCCGGACGTGCACGGCGACTCGATGGGTTACTGGCCGTCCTACTCACGGATCTCCCCCGCCGCGCGTGGGGCGTACCTGCGTTGGCTCGCCGGTGGCCGGAGCGACCCGTCCGGCTACATCGGCTATGTCTTTCTCTACTTCTACGGCCTGGAACGAAGGCTGCTCGTCGAGAGCCGGAGCTCAGCGGAGGCCATGGCGGAACGCGGGGCGCTGGTCGCCGAGGTGCGCAGGTTGTTGTCGATCTACCACGACAACGGATCGTTCCGCGGATACGCACAGAGCCTGCTGGACGCCATGGCCGTACTCGCCCCGCCACCCCGGCCGGACCGACCGCCCGCGGCGAGGGACGGCTGGTCCGCGGAGTTGTCGCTCGAGATGCGGATCGGCTTGGCCCAACTCGGCGCGGAGGGCACACCCGTTCCGGCGCGGTGGGCACTGGCCTGGCTCACGCAGCTGCCCGACACCTCTCTCCGCACACCGGCCACCCGTTGTCCTGAGATGTTCGAGGAACTGTTCGCGGCGCACTACCGGAATCGCTACGACTCGGGCGTGCGGCTCCGGCCCGGCACCCGCAACCTGAGCGCCGGCTACCGACCGGCCAGTGGCGGTATCAGTGCTCCGGCCGAGTTCGAGAACCACCAGCTTACGGAGGTGAGCGATCAGGCCGGGGTGCTCTCGACTCTTCGTGGGCTGGCCGAACAGGCCACGAACGAGTTGGACGCCTACAGCCGATACTTGGGCCGGCATCCGGATGGCGCGAACGACTCGGCTGCCGTCGCGCTCGTACCTCCCTTGCTCACCGTCGAGCCCGGCAACGCGGTCCGATCGCTGTGGTCGTGGGCGGCAGCGGTACTGGGCCCGGCCGGGCATGTGGTCACCTCAACGGTCGAGCTGTTCAGGCACTGGCCGGACGCCCCGGCCGGCGGCACGCTGCTCAAGGCCGACATGGTGGTACTGGCTCAACTGCTGGATCGCCAGGACATCGGCATCGAACCGGACACCCGCTTCGGTAGTGGCCAGGCCGGAACCAACAAGCCGATCGTGTTGTTCAGACACGCGAAGAAGCAGGTCAGCGCGCCGAGCCCGCAGTATGCGGCGGCTCTCGCGGCAGTCAACCTTGGCATGCTGGTCGCCGCGGCGGACGGCGTGGTCAGCGAGCAGGAGATGGCCACCCTGCGAGCAACCGCGATCGAGCCTCTTGGCCTGTCGGCTGACGAACAACTCCGGTTGGAGGCGCACGCCGCTCTGGTCGCCGCGCACCCACCCACGCCGGCAGTGCTCCGCCGTCGCCTCAGCGCGTTGCCCAGCGAGCGCAAGTCGGACGCCGGGCGCTTCCTGATCAGCATCGCCGCTATCGACGGCGAGATCACCGCCGACGAGGTCCGCAAGCTGGAGTCGCTGTTTCGCGATCTCGGCTTGGATCCGGCTGAGATCTACTCCGGCTTGCATCAGGCCGCGACGACAATCCCGGCGACCCGCCCGGCAGAGGTTGACGAGCCCGTCTCGCTGCGCACCCTCGGCACCGCAGCCCCGAGAGTGCCGCTGCGGGGGCCGGAGACCAAGCCGGTGTCCACACGGACCAGCTTCGCTCTCGACCCAGCGCTGCTTGCGGCCAAGCGAGCCGACTCCGCTCGCGCGGCCGCTCAGCTCGCCGAGATCTTCGCCGATGAGGAGTCAGCTGATGATCTCGCAGCGCCGCCGGCCGCCGACAGCGACATCTTGTCGATCGCCGGCCTCGACGGCATCCACTCGCGCCTGTTCCGGCTGCTTGTCGAACAGGACTCGTGGAGCCGAGCCGAGGTGGAGCGGATGGCCGCCGATCTCGACTTGTTGCCCGACGGGGCACTCGACGTGCTCAACGAAGCAGCTTTCGACACCACGGACGGGCCCCTATG
>DATATO010000057.1:0-2500 GCA_036268755.1 Mycobacteriales bacterium
TTGCCGACGTACTCCGGTTCGAACCGGCCGAGCTTCAGCTCGGATACCACGTACCTGTGCAGGCGGCAGCATTGATCACGCCATGCGCCAGACTGTGCGTCACATTAGCCGTCAATGTCGCGCCGATACCCATGCACAGCAGCCACCTAGCCAGAGTCAGCACCGCCGCCTTGCGGCGCTGAGTCGAACTGCACCATCGACTCGCGTAGATCAGGCCATCCACTGTCAGCTCGGCGGAACGCAGTGCGGACCGGACCGCGAACAACGTTCCCATGCGTGACCACAAGGCGCAACAAGATTGTCCTCGGAGCGCTCGCAGCAGACGAGGCCAGGACACGAGCTGCTGTCTGGTAGCGCAACTGCGCTTCACGGGGTTTCCTGCGGTTTCCCACTTGGGCTGCCACGGGGCTACCCTGGCCTACCAATGGGTACTCTGGCAACGCAATCGTGACCGACGATGTGAGCGGGCAATAACCGTCACATCGACGTAAACTGCCCACGTGAGCAACGCAAACGACTCGACCACGGCAGCAGCCCAGCTGCGGCGGCCACGGATGCGCCCTCAAGCACCTGAGAGCGCTGCGCCGTCGGCATTGGTCAACGTCGACGGCATCGCCGATGTCGACGACACACCAGACCTTCCGCCTGACCAGGCAGCTGCATCGAATGACGCAACCAGAACCGCCCTGCTGGTAAGTGCGCGACGGCGACTCGTTCCCATCCGGCGCACCTTTGTCCAACTACCGCGCAGTAAGGCCCACGCGGACCGGGCCGGACCGCTAGCTCGGCTAGTCGAAGGACGTCAGCACGTTGCCCTTGACCTCCTGCTCCTCCTACTAGCCCTCCAGCCGATCATCAGCAGCCAGGACCCGCTACCTGGCAAAACATGGGCACGATTGCTCAGCACGTCATCGGATACACGTTCACCAGCAACCGTCAGCCGGGCCTGGGCCGTCCTAGAGAATCTCAACCTAATCCGCCGCGAACGCGGCCAGCCTGTCCGTCCGCAGCGCGAAGATGGATCAGGTGTGCCCTGGACTCATCCGGGTGAAGATCGTGATGCCGTTGGCTACTTCAGCCTGCCACGCAGATACTGGACCGATGGGTGGCACGAGCGACTGCGCCTGCCGGGCAAAGCCCTACTACTGATTTTGCTCGCCGAAACCAACACACCCGGATCGCCCGCCTTCACCCTACCCGCCGAGAAGATTGCGGCACACTACGGCCTTAGCCTCAGCACTGTCAGACGCGGCTTGCAAGAACTGCGTGACCTGGGCCTCCTCGGAGAGCATTGGCAGCGGGTGCCGGCACCACGCTCGGCTACCGGGTGGACGTACAGGACGCACTACTGGCTCAACGCACCCTTCAGCACCAACTACCGCGAAGTCGCGCGTAAGACGGACAGGCTGGAGATCAGCGCCAGGGCCAAGACCGTAGAAGAATCAGCAGACTGACCCGGCAATGAACAACATCCCCGCACTACCGCCAGGGCAGGACGACCCCGGGGTGCAAGCGCTGCACCGGGTCGCCAGCCGGCAGACAGTTCGATCAGTAAAACAGACGCTTCTAGCAGCCATCCTGGTCCGCGCTGTGCGCACACCGCAGCCAAGGTGGTCCAACCGCTTCACCGTCCCAACCACGGTGCTGATCACCTTCTCAACTGAGCACTGGCATCTCTGGCAATATCTGATCCACCTCGTGCACTGACCCCATCGACTTGCAGTTACGGCCGATCTCGCCCTGTGGTCACGCGCCGTTGAGTGAGGCGAGATACCCGCGTATCCGTTGCGCGCGTCGCTGCCCAACGTGGAGCTGGGCACGGATCGCGCGGACGGAAGGAACGCGCACGGCCGCAAGCTCGTCGGCGAACACCTGCGCAGCCTGCTCATGAAATGGCCCAGCGTCTCCGAACAACCCGATCGCGCGGTACCGGGACAACCTGGTCAACGAGCTCGGCTCCGCCTGGCTAGTACCAGTCAAATCTCTTGGTTAATCGGCAGGATAACCAAATCCCGGATGTTGACATGCCGAGGCCGGGTCAACATATAAAGCACAGCGTCGGCCACATCCGCCGACCGTATCCCCGTCCCCGCCGCGACCCCCTCCGCCACCGCGTCCGCGTCCGTCACCTGCCACAAGTCGTTCAGCACGACCCCGGGCGCGACCGACCCGATCCGCACCCCGGTCCCCACGAGTTGCCGCCGCACCCCGTGCGTCAGCGCGTGAACGGCGTGCTTCGACGCCGAGTACATCGGCTCCCAGTAGATCGCCTGGTGCCCGGAAACCGAGCTGGTGATCACGATGTCTCCGCTTCCGGCCGGGATCATGTGCTTGAGCGCGGCGTGCACCGTCCGCACGACGCCGCCCACGTTTGTATCGATCAGGGCAAGCTGTTCGGCCAGGTCGCCGGCCGCGAAGTCGCCGCCGGTGTAGACCCCGGCGTTGGCGATCAGGATGTCGATCCGGCCGTGGCGCTCGATCGCCGTCTCGATCAGGGCCT